>JAKPTH010000304.1 GCA_029571125.1 bacterium | reverse complement strand
CTTAAAATCGGACGGCAAAAAAATCTTTTTTCCTGACTGCCTCGGCATAAACGAGCTGGATATCAACGCCGGCGGCAACAGCGCTTTTTTAAATTTCTTTAAAATGATAAAATTTGAAAACTGCGACATCACTGTCGAAGTTTACAGCGCCGGTTTCAAGGAGCTGCATAAGTCACTATCGCTCAATAAATTCAGCGCGGATATGTGGCTCGCCGACAGGCAAAACCTTAAATTCAAGATTTTGAGCAATTTCGAATATAACGACGAAATGGTAAAGCTCGAAAACGTCAGCTACGAAGGCGCGCTTAATGTAAATAACATGGTCCTCGACGGCCGGCTTAAAATCAACGAGAGCACGATTTCAAACTCGATATTTAAAAATTCGCCCCTGATATTCAACGCCAAATTTTCCTGCGACTACGATTTCACGCTTTACATCTCGATGCTCGGCAAAAAAATATCCGAATATCTATCTGGACAGGCTAACATAAGAGTCGCCGGCGGAAACTTGAAACTTAAAGCGCCTTTTTACGGCGAGCTGGCTTTCAACGCCATCAACGGCGCCATCAGCTTTAATCCCGCCAGGGCCGCGGTATCTTTTAACGATTTTTCGGCGCGCGCTTACAATTCCCATATCGACGTCAGCGGCGAAGTGGATCTCGCCGGAGAAAAGATCGATATGACTTTTAAATCCGCAGAATTTATGGCGCCTGTCGCCGTCAAAAAATTCGAAACGCTCGAAGTCGCACTCAACGCCGACGTAAGGCTTAACGGCGATTACCGCAACGCACGTTATTCGATAGTTTCAGCTACTCCGAAACTCAGCGTATTAAATTTCAAACGCAAGATATTAACGACCCTTACCGACGTATCTGGCGAAATAATTATCGAGCCGGCTAAAAACCTTTTTAAACTCGAAAGATTCAGGGGCGCAATCAAAAACGGTTCATTAGCGGCCGCTTTCGCTTACGATACGCAAGCCGACAAAATGTCTGGAAACGGCGAGGCAAAAAACATATCTATAGACGATGCCGACGAACTTTTAAGGCATTTCGGAATCGCGATAGACCGCAGGCTCGCAGTCAAGAAAATCGATTCCGATTTTAAACTCGATTTTAAAGATTTCGGCAAATCGATTGTAAAGGGGACGGGAGAACTTTCCGGATATTCGCTGACTGACGGCGTGGCGATAGAAGGTTTCGATTACGAATATAAACCGCCCACATTGTCTTTTGCGGCAATACGTTTCGCGTCTCCGCTCGCCGGCCGTGAAAATACGGCCAGAGGTTCATATAACGTTTCAAGCGGCGAGTATTCCTTTAAATCTAAAGACTTTTTAGTCGATCTCGCGCATAATGAAAAAATTAAAAACCTCGGCGGCATGTATGCGGTAAACTTATCCTGCGAGGGCGGAATGAAAAAATATAAATTAGACTTCACCGCCAATATACGCCAGTTAAAATTTAACGGTAAACCGATCAACTTCTCCAAATTATCAGGCCAGATAGGAAAATCCGGAGACTCTTATTCCCTGAGCGAAGTGGCGATCGACGATTGCATAACTATCAAAAACGGAACCATAGACAAGAACAGCAATTTTAACCTTGACGCTTCGCTTTATGAAGTATCGGTCGGCCAGATTAAAAATTTCGTGGCGGGCGAAAGCTTCGCTAAACTTACCGGCACGGCGTCGGGCAAAATAAGCGCTTCAGGAAACCTTTACGAGCTGGATAAAGTCACTACAACGGCCGAGCTTAAAAAGATCGCTTTCGCTTACGATAAGATAAAAATTAACAACACATCCAGCGTTAAAATAAAAAACCATAAAACCCGCCTGGATTTCGATAGTTTTAACATCGCGGTAAACGGACATTCGGTTAAAATAGACGGTTTCGTCGATTACGCCGGTTCCGGCGAGGTCGCGCTTAAATTAAAGCTCGACGACACGGACCTTAAAATGTTAAAGCTTTATGCCGGAGACTATATAGACGATATAAGCGGAAAATGCGACGTCGAAGGCAAGCTCAGCGGCGCACTCAGCGACGTGAAATTCGACGGAGCCGTCGGTCTTAACGCTAAAAGCGTTAAGTTTAAAGGCGTCAGCGAACCGGTCTCCGACTTTAACATCCAGCTCGAATCTAAAAATTACGACGTCGCGGTAAAAAAAGGCTCGTTCAAATTCGGCGGCACGGACTGGGAAATAGGCGGCAAAGCCACTATCAATTATAAAGAATCTCCGCTGTTTTTAGATTTAATATTCGAATGCAAAAATATGAAGCTCGATATCAACAATCAGAAAGCCCTGGTAGAAGGCAGTTCGCGGCTCGGACTCAAGGGCGAAATCACGAAACCGCGCCTTTACGGCTCGTGCCGCGTCACCAAAGCCAAGATCGAGCTGACTCCTGAAATGTTCAAAGCAAAAAAAGAGCCCGTTAAAGTAGGGCCGGTAGAGCTCGATATAATTATTTTCGCGGATAAAAACGTATGGCTGACCAATAACTTTATTAACGCGGAACTCAAAGGAAAATTCAATATCAAAACCGTCAAGGAAAACCTCGCTTACACCGGCGATATCGCCACTGTGCGCGGCGTGGTAAATTTCAACGGCCATGAATTCCAGATCGACAACGGCAAACTGCAGTTCAACGACAATCCGGCGTTCGATCCGCTTTTTAACATAGACGCCCATACAAATATAGATATTTTCAAAATACTGCTTCAGATATCCGGCAGCACTTCCAAACCGAATTTCCAGCTTTCGAGCCAGCCGGCCCTTACCCAGCCCGAAATTACGGCGCTTCTAACCACCGGACGCGCACAAAACGACCTTAACTCAAAAGAAGCGGCTTCCATGTCGGCAAAAATGTACGCGGATTACCAGAAGGAAAAAGTCCTGGGCGGCCTTAAAAAATCCCTGAAAAAAGGGCTCGACCTTGACGAATTGTCCGTCAAAACCAGCGGCACCGATGAAAAAGGCCGCCGCATAGACAACAGCGTAACCGTCGGCAAATACGTCAACGACAAACTTTTTGTAAACTATACCGAAACCAAGGAAGAAAATAACGACGATAAAGTCAAAAGCTATAAGTTCAACTACAAGCTGAACAAAAACACCGATCTGGACATCAAAGAAAGCAACAGCGACGGTTCTTCGGTCGGCGTTAAAGTCAAAAGAAATTTTTAACAATTAATGTAATATGAAAGGTGATGCATCGATGAGCGGCAGAAAAGTACTCCTCGCTATATTGGACGGTTTCGGATACTCCGATTCGAGCGATTTCAACGCGTTAAGGTCGGCTAAAACCGAATTCATTTCTAAAATATACGATAAAAAAGAATATCCTTTTACTCTCATAAAAACTTCCGGAATGGCCGTCGGCCTTCCGGAAGGCCAGATGGGCAATTCCGAGGTCGGCCACATGAATATCGGCGCCGGCCGCGTGGTATATCAGGACTTCACGCTTATAAATAAAAGCATCAGCGACGGAGATTTCTATGAAAACCCTGCGCTGAATTCGGCCATAGACAATGCCGTTAAAAACGGCGACGCCCTTCACTTGATGGGATTGCTTTCCGACGGCGGTGTGCACTCTCACATCGAACATCTTTTCGCCATTCTTCGTTTGTGCGCCCGCAAAAATCTGAAAAACGTGTTTCTGCACGCCTTTATGGACGGCCGCGACACTTCGCCCACGGAAGGAAAAGGCTATCTCAAGCAAACGCAGGATTTTATGGCGGCAAACGGCGCCGGCAAAATCGCGACCATAACCGGCCGCTACTACGCCATGGACCGCGATAAACGCTGGGACAGAATCGAGCTCGCTTATAGAGCGCTCACCGAAGGCATCGGCGAAAAAGTAACAGAAAGCGATATTCAGGCGGCGATTCAGGCCTGCTACGATAAAAACGAAACCGACGAATTCATAAAGCCTAAAGTCATAGTCGACGGCGACGGCAATCCCGTGGCAAAGATAAAAGACGGCGATTCGGTTTTCTTTTTTAATTTCAGGGCCGACCGCACCCGCCAGATGACGCTGGCTTTAACCAGGCCGGCGGAAGGTTTCAGCGAATTTCAGAGAAAGGCCGTGGTCAAAAATCTATTTTACGTCACGATGACACAGTACGATGAAAAATATTCATTCCCTGTAGCTTACAGGCCGCGTGCGCTGAAAAATATCCTCGGCGAAATAGTTTCCGGCCGGGGCCTGAAGCAGCTCAGAATCGCCGAAACCGAAAAATACGCCCACGTCACTTATTTTTTCAACGGCGGCGAGGAGAAGGTCTTTAGCGGTGAAGAACGCGTGCTGGTGCAGTCGCCCAAAGTGGCCACATACGACCTCAAGCCAGAGATGAGCGCATACGAAGTGACTGAAGAGCTGCTGAAAAAGATCGACGAAAATAAATTCGACCTTATAGTGTTGAATTACGCGAACTGCGATATGGTAGGCCATACGGGCATCCTGGCCGCCGCAGAAAAAGCCGTGGAAACTATCGATAAATGCCTGCCTCGCGTTATAGAACGCTTCCAGAAAGTTTCGGGCGGAGTGGCATTGGTCACGGCCGATCACGGAAACAGCGAAAAAATGATAGATTATGAAACCAGGCAGCCTTTCACCGAACATACCACTTTCGAAGTGCCGTTCATCGTATTCGACGCCGAAAATAAAAATGCCAGGCTCCGCCAGGGCGGCAAGCTATGCGACATCGCCCCGACAATATTAAAATTAATGAATATTGAAAAGCCTTCCGAAATGGAAGGCGAAAGCTTGATTTTTTAATTCGCGTTTTTTTTGCGGTTAAATAATAAAAAAGAAGCGTTAATTTTAACGCTTCTTTTTTATTATTTTCTTATGAACCCGCCGCCAGCGAAGAATCTTCTTTGAAATAATCCTCTATATCTTCGCTGGAGTTATTCATGTTGGACAAAGCGATTAGATTAGCTATGCTGGAAGTTTCCGAATTTATTTTAGGCCTTATCTTGCTGACAACCCTTTTAAAAGCCTCTACCACTTTAGGATCGAACTGCTTGCCCGAGCATTTATCCACTTCGCGCAACGCCTCTTCGAATGAAAGCGCCGTTTTATAAACGCGCGCCGTGGTCATTACGTCGAAGCTGTCGGAGAGCGTGATGATTCTTGCTCCGAGAGGGATTTCTTCGCCTTTGAGAGCGTCCGGATAGCCAGTACCGTCGTACTTTTCATGGTGATGGTACGTCAGCGGGGCTATCTTTTTAAGAAAATCAACCTGATTCATGATCGTAAGGCCGAGTTTCGGATGGCTCGATATCATGTCGAACTCGTCGTTTGTGAGCGAACCTTTTTTCTGCAGAATAACTTCCGGTATTCCTATTTTGCCGATATCGTGCAGAAGACCTGCGAATCTGATTGTTTCGATTTCTTCTTTGGACAGCCTTAACTCCTTTGCTATGGCGACCGAATATTCCATAACGTTTTTGGAATGGCCGTGGGTATAATGGTCTTTGGCGTCTATGGCGGCCGAAAGCGCGGTTATCGTGCTGGTATAGTTTTTCTGCATGTCGCCGTAGAGCCGTGCGTTTTCGATGGCGATCGAGGCGTGGGACGCGAGCGTCTGCAGAAGGGTTATTTCCGACTGCGAGAAATAATGGTATTTATTGAAAAAGCAAAGAATTACACCGCGCCCGCGGCCTTTAACAATGAGCGGAACCGCCACGATCGAAACCAGGCCCAGGGATTTTATATAATTCTTGTCTTTAACATCGTCGTTTTCGGCTATATTAAAAACCGTAACCGGTTCGCGTTTCGCGATAGCCTGACCGGAAATTCCTTCGTTTATCTTTATTCTCTGTGTCTTGAAGTAATGGTCCGTCACGCCGTAGGAAGCTTTTATAACCAGATCGTTAGTGTCTTCGTCGAGCAGCCGCAGGAATGCGACTTTAGCGTCTAT
>JAKPTH010000298.1 GCA_029571125.1 bacterium | reverse complement strand
CCATTACCACGAGAAGCCCGTAATCCCCAAGTGCGGCAGCGACGCGACCGGACGCGACCCTAAAATCCCCGGCATGGGCTTTATAAAATCCAAATCGATACCCCGTTCGGCGCGCAAGTGGTTCGTCAATACCCACGCCATCATCCCGGCGCCGATTTCCAGCCTTATCCTGGGCGAAGGCCTGCCGGTGCCGGAAAGCCAGTGGCAGAAGCTGGCCGAAGACGAAAAGCATATCGTGCTCATGGGCAATAAGAGGAACCGCCGCAAAAATTCTATAGGCGACGAGTCCGAAGAAGAGCCCATAAGCGTCAACAGGTATATGAAATATTTAAACCCATGGATCAAAAACCTTTTCAGGCTTTCCATAGGCATCGTTCCGGCTTACTATACTTTTTATATGCAGTTTTCTTCGAAAACCTGGGGCCTGTACTTTGCCGCGCTCTGGTTCACTATAACTTTCCTTCGCAATATAATAGTCGATCTGGTGGCGGCCCACGGCCTTGACGTAAAAGAATGGTCCTGGAACGACGTTAATTTCGAGAACGCCTTTCAATCGCTTTTCTGGACCGGCTGGTCGGTGCCCATACTTAACGAAGTAAAACTCGGCTTCGACTCGGTATGGCTCATGTCCGGCTTCGCTTCAATATGGCTCAAAGACGTCGTTAAGTTCTTCTTTATCTGCGTCGCTAACGGAACCTATATATACACTCATAACACGATCCGCAATTTCGACGATAAAGTCAGGAAGGCAAACTTCTTCAGAAGCGTCATGGCATGGCCTTTCGCTACTATAACGGCACCCATAGGCGACTTTTTCAACGTCCCCAGCATCGTGCAGGCCAAGATATGGTCCGATACCATAGCCGCTTTTATCGAAGGCACCGGCAAATTCACGCAGCGGATCGTTATCAGAAAACGCGATCTGAGCGAAATACTTCCCAATCTTTCTTCGGAAGACCGCTTCCACAGAATGGCAGCCGCCCTCGACGTGCTTTACATATGGGCGCGCCAGCAGCGCGGCCAGACCTGCCTCGAGCAGATCCTTTTAAATAAAACCGCTTTCTATAAAATATTCAAAAAGCGCGAAACCTCAATGGAAAAAGCCCAGAAACAGGAATACGCGCTCAACACCTTCAATACCCTGTTCAATTTTTTCCATGACGAGGGCTGCTCCATCGCGCTATGCAATTTCGTTATCGAGTACTATTCGGGAAAAGAAGCCGAACTGCTTACAAACCTCATCGGCTCTCACTTCGAGCACTTCAAGGAATGGCTTTATTCTATCAAGATGACGATAGAACGTCAGGAAAAAGCGCTGTCCGAGGACGGCAGAATAGAAGATTAAAAGGCCAGCTTGGCCGAAAAGGCGGAATCTATGTCGGCGGAAATACTAAAAAATCTCGATTTATTCGTCAGGGCGCGTTACCCGATTATTTATATAACCACCTTCGAGGAAGGCAGGGCTGACGATTATTTAATCAAAATAGGCCGTTCTCGCAATAAAAAGGTCATTTCATGGTCACAGACGCGCGGCCTCATGCCGGCTGGAACCGGCCAGCAGAACGCCAAAAGCATAGCCGAGGGCTCCGGCGATCCCATGTGCGCGCTCGATTACGTCATGAATTCCCATGAGCCGGCCATATTCATTTTTCATGATTTTCATCCTTTCCTGAACGATTCCGCCGTAATACGCCGGCTGCGTGAAATTTCAATCGCCATTAAGGAAAGCTTCAAGACCCTCGTGCTGGTTTCGCCGGTCCTGAAAATACCCTGCGATCTCGAAAAAGACATAAACGTCTTCGACCTTCCGATGCCTTCGCTTTCAGATATGGCGGCCCTTCTAAATAAAATGATAAGCGACGTTTCAGACAACCGCGATATTAAAATCAGCATAGCCGACGACGAACGCGAACTCATACTGCAGGCGCTTCTCGGACTCACCATATCGGAGGCCGAAAACGTCATAGCCAAGGCGCTCGTTAAAAACGGCGCGCTGAATTCGGCCAGCATAGGAGTCATATTATCCGAAAAAGAACAGATAATAAAAAAATCAAACCTTCTCGAATATTATAACACCAGCGAAAATATCGACGACGTCGGCGGGCTCGATTCGCTGAAACACTGGCTTAATTTACGCAAACAGGCGTTTTCCGAAAAAGCTCGCAATTTCGGACTCCCTTCGCCGCGCGGCATTTTAAT
>JAKPTH010000280.1 GCA_029571125.1 bacterium | reverse complement strand
CGATACTTCGCTGTCTTTAACCGCGTTTACGTTCGCGCCGTCGCCGCTGGATACTATGCCGTGGCCGGGGAAGTTTACGCGGATCGCGCGCTTGCCTACCGGAACGTTATTCAGGCGGTAACGGTAAAATCTCGTGGGACCTTCGTTGACGAACATCGATTCGATTATGGCGCCGTCGACGGAAACCGTAGCCTGCGGAGCCATTGTCGACATGGTGGCCTCGCTTACGTGCGTGAGGTTGGTTGTCAAATCTATGGGTGCGTGATATAAAGTTACAAGTATCGTGCCTTTTTCGGATTGCATGGTTATCGGCGAAACCTGGACGGTCTGGCCGGACTGTCTTAAAACCACGCCTGAAATTCCGCCGGCCGGGTTGATCATGTGGCCTGAGTCGCTGGTGATTTTAACCGTGTACGAAGACGTAGAGCCGGTCATTATTACCGGAACGTTAGCCACTGAAAAATCCGTGGAAGCGGTAGTGATATCGGTTACGCTTTTTTGATACGATGCGACCACGTCGGTGCCGTTTCTTAAAACCTGTACTATATAAACGCCTGGCGCGAGAGTTTCATTGGCCGCGGCCAGTATGTTGCCGTTAATGGTTCCGTTGCCCGGATCGACTAAAATATCGTATTCGATAGTTCCATTGCCCGGAACCGTCACCTGATATGTCATGGCCGCGGTTACGCCGGGAATAGAAGCGTTAAGCGTATTGTTGCCCGAAGGGACGTTCGATAATTCGTAATAACCGGGTTTGGAAGGTTTGTCGGTGGTGTCGATGATCGAAGCGAAATTGTTCTGAGCCGAGGTGAAAACCGTCGCGTTAGTAATGGGTTCGCCCGTCACGCGGTTTTTGACGTAGCCTTTTATCGTGCCCGTAGCCGGCGAATCGGCTCTTATTAAATAGCCTATAATATCATAAGTCTTACCCTGTTCTACGACTATGCCGTCGTGGATGTCGGGGATGAACTGCGGCTGTACGTTAGCGCCGGCGGGCGGGTTCTGATAGCCTTCCTTGGAAATTGTAACGGTATATTTTCTGTCGGGCGGAAGGTCGCCTGCCGTGACTTTGCCGCGTGAGTCGGTTTTAAGCTGCCTTAATATCGAAACCGGTCCGTTGTCGCTTTGCGGATCGGGACCTGAAATCATGACGTTAACGTTATCGAGCGGCGCCTTCGTGGTAATGTCCCTGATTTCGAAACGCATCGAAGACTCAGTGACGCCGGAACTCGACGTACCTCCATTGCAACCGTATAAGAACACCGTCGATAAGAACAACGTAAGCACTAATAGCAAACGCTGGTTTTTGTAACTGAACATAAAATCCTCCTTTGGAATATATAAAATTAACTTTTATTTTGCTTTTTATAGATTTCTTTTTTTACTATCGGCATCATTTAAATAAATTTTATGCCGGCGGTTAAATAAATTCGCAATCATAATATTCGCCACATGATCAACAGCCGCTGAATTTTTTAAAAATTGAGTTTTTACGGGAGTTTTTATTTTCAGAAGTCCTTAAAAAAAACTTATATTTTTAAATGCTTTTAATATTATGATTATTGTCCTTATCGGTAAAAAAATTATTTAATTGATATGCCGCCGTGAAAGTATGAGCCGGATATGCCGGGAAATTCCGGCGCGCGCAAGCCTTAAAAATTCAAAATTCATTGACGCACGGTTGGTTTTATGATATAATCCTCTTTCAAATCAATCGATAAAGGCGTGAAAATCTTCCCTATGAAGAAAATAAATACTGGAAAACCGAATATACTGCTTATAACCACGGGCGGCACCATAACCATGGTGCACGATGAAAAGACCGGTTCGCTCGCGCCAGCCCAGTCTTCCGACGAACTTATAATGCACTTCCCGGAAGTGAAAAAAATCGCCCATATAACTAAAAAGGAATTATTTAACATAGACTCTACTAATATACAGCTTAACCACTGGCAGAAGATAGCGTCTGCGATATACGATTCTTACGCGGATTACGACGGTTTCGTTATAACGCACGGCACCGACACTCTGGCGTATACCGCGGCCGCGCTTTCTTTCATGCTTCAAAACCTCAAAAAGCCGGTCATATTAACCGGATCTCAGATGCCTCTTGGTGAAATCGGCTCCGACGCCAGAAACAATTTCATTAATTCGTTCATCGCGGCGACAAAAGATATCAACGAAGTGGCTATTCTTTTCGGAGAAAAAATAATACGCGGAACCCGAGCCAAGAAAATATCGGCTTTTCATCTTAACGCTTTCGAGTCGGTCAACGAAAAGCCTATCGGCGAAGTGGGCCTCGTAATAAAGCTGTTCGACCACCGCCGCATGCCTTGCAGAAAAAAGCTGACCGTCGAATCCAATTTCAACAAAAACGTATTTTTATTGAAAATGTTTCCGTCGATATCGCCGCGCATATTCGATAAGATTATAGAAATGGGATACGAAGGAATAGTGATAGAAGGTTTCGGCGCGGGCAATATTCCTACCAACGAAAACAGCATACTGCCGGGCATAGAGCGCGCCATCGCCAGAAACATCGCCGTGGTGATAGGCACCCAGTGCCTGCTCGGCGAAGTGGACCTCAATTTATACGAGGTGGGAATGAAAGCGGCTAAAATAGGCGCTATAGCGGCGTTCGACATGACGCTGGAAACCACGCTCTGCAAACTCATGTACGCGCTGGGCAAGAGCGGCGATCTTAAAGAGATCAAAAAAATAATGAAAACCGATATCTGCGGCGAAATAAAGATGCCGTCGAGATGATCGTTACGGGAGAAATATGAGCGATACGGCGATACTTCAGATAATAGGATTTATAATCGCGATTACCGTGCATGAGGCCGCTCACGCTTTTACGGCTTATAAATGCGGAGACACGACGGCTTATGACGAAGGCCGCGTCAGCCTGAATCCCGTCAATCATGTGGACCCTTTCGGGACGGTTATTCTGCCGGTGATGCTGCTGATAATGAACTCGCCTTTTATGTTCGGCTGGGCAAAACCCGTGCCGGTGGACCCGCGCAACCTTAACGACCCGAAGACGGACGAATACTGGATATCGCTTGCCGGTCCCGTGTCTAATTTTCTGCTGGCGGCTGTTTTCGGCGGCGTGATAAGGCTGCTGATGGGCTACGGCGACGCTCTGGTTAAAAACGGAGCGCTGTCTGTAGAAACGGCCATTCTGATTCTAAAGTTTTCGGCGGCCGTGATATCGGTGAACCTCGTGCTGGGAATATTCAATCTAATTCCGATTCCGCCGCTCGACGGGTTTAACGTAATAAAATCGATGCTCCCTGACGAAATATATGAAAATCTTTATATTCCTCCGGGAGTGGGTTTTTTGATGTTTATCGTGCTGATGAGCACCGGAGTTACGGATTCGATAATATCGACTTTTTATATGCCGCTTTATAACCTTCTTATCGGAAGGTAAGCTTTTTATAATTTCTTCAGCCGGGTCGAATTGAGAACCACGAAAACGGAAGACACCGCCATGGCGAACGCCGCCTGCATCGGATTAAGCCGGCCGGCCATTGCCGAAGGAATTAAAATCACGTTATAAAAAAAAGCCCAGAAAAAATTCTGCAATATCACCGAGCGCATTTTTTTGCCCAGGCGTATTGCCTTTACTGCGTTTTTGAGGCCGGCGCCAGTGAGGATTATATTGGCGGCTGTTTTGGCGATATTGGTCGCGTCGGCCATGGCGATGGCGATATCCGCGGAAGCCATCGAAAGAGCGTCGTTGACTCCGTCGCCTACCATGGCGACCCTGACGCGAGGATCGCTTTCTTTGAGCCGCTTTATAAAATCTGATTTTTCGTCGGGTTTCATTGAAAACCGCACGTTGGCAGGTTCTATGCCGCATGTTTTCGCAATGGCGAGAGCGTTTCGCTCTACGTCGCCGGTTAACAGATAAACTGCGACGCCGTCCTTTTTTAATTGCGCGACGGTTTCCGCCGCGCCTTCGCTCACGACTTCTTCGAGTTCAAAAACGGCAGCCGGCGAGCCGTCGATCGATGCGTAAAAGACCAGGCCTTCCGAGCCGGTTTTAAAAAAGCTTTCGGCGTCTTTCCCGGCGAGGCTTTTATTGCCTATCAGCACTTTGCGGCCTTCGCATACCGCTGAAATTCCGGACCCGCCGTGAGTTTTATATTCGGCGATTTCGAGCCGCGCGTCCGCGGAATTCCGGGCGGCATATTCGTTGAGCGCCCGCGCCGCCGGATGGTCGCTGAATCGCTCTACCGAAGCTATAATGCGCAATATTTCTACGCCGCCGAGCCCGCCGGAAGCGAATTCGGCGTTTTTAACTTTAAGCCGGTTTTGGGTTAACGTTCCGGTTTTGTCGAAAACCAGCGCGTTGATTTCATTGATCGCATGAAGGGAATCGGGGTCGGTGAATAATATGCCGTTTATCGCGGCGGTGTTCGCGCCGAAATAAAAAGCGGTAGGAAGCGCAAGCCCGAGAGCGCAGGGGCAGGCTATAGCGATTACCGATATGGCCGCTAGAATTGAAAATTCGACGCTTTTTGAAAACAAGAAATATTGCCCCGCGAGCGTGAGCGATGCCAGGGCGAATATGGCGGGCACGAACCACGACGCGATAGCGTCCGCTGTTTTTTGTATGCGCGCCTTTTTAAAGAGCGCCTGGTTGAGCATGCTTTCTATCCGGTTTATATAAGAATCGCGGCCTTCGGCCACGGCCCGCACTTTAAAAATAGCGTCGGAATTTTGAGAGCCCGCCCAGAGCGTATCGCCTTCGCGGCAATAAAGCGGAGCGCTTTCGCCGGTTATGGCGGAGTTTTCTACGAAACCTTCGCCGCGGAGTATAATGGAATCTACGGCCACTTTTTGATTGGGCTTTATTATGAGCGTGTCGCCGGCCTTGATTTCAGATACTTTTATGGTCGATTCATTTCCGTCTTTTTCGAGCGTGCATTCTTCCGGCATTCCTTCTATTATCCCGCCGAGATTGCGTTTGGATTTGCGTTTCATCTTTTCTTCGAGAGCCTTTCCGCATAAAATTATGGCTATTATCGAAGCCGAAGAATCGAAATAAACTTCGTGGGAGCCT
>JAKPTH010000263.1 GCA_029571125.1 bacterium | reverse complement strand
CTATTTTTTCGGGATTACCGATATGTCTGACGCATACGAACCCGTCGCTTTCCCCCGTGAAAGCGCCTTCCGTCGAGACCGCGAGGGACTTCGAGCCTCTGAACGGAACCGCTACGAACTGCATTTTAACGGCTCCCGACGATTTCTGGCCGTAGAGAGTCTGGCCGCGGTAATCCGAGAGGATGTCTTCGCTCTGGCGGATCGAAAGAGTTGACGGCGACGCTATGAGGGCGTAGTATTCGCTCGCGTCGAGCCCTTCATCTAAAGTGACGCTCAGAACGCCTTCTTCTCCAATTTTATAAGATGATTTATCGGTTCTCAGTTTAAAGAAGGCGTCTTTTTCGAGATGGTCGTAGATATTGATTTCATGTTCGCGGTCCACTCGTAAAGCCGCGAATTCAGGCATTTTAACCGTCACGTCTGAGCCTTCGGCTTTGATTATGTAGGGAGCGTCGGAAACTATTATTTTTTCCGTTTTGCCGTTAACGCTTACTTCGACCCGCGCTTCCGTTGAGAGTTTTTTCATTTTAGCCATTTCTATAAGCAGGTCGATATATTTCACGAACGTCTGCGGGGCGCCGTAGACTCCGCCGAGCATCGCCGGCCCTTGAATGAGGCCGGGTTCGTTGGTATTGATAAGGCCTTTTGAAACTTCGTTGAAGAGTTTGAAGAAATTTTTGTCTTCTTTTTTCAGCAGGGACTTAAGATTTATAAGCGTGTAGTAGAGCATTCCGGTGCGTTCGAAGGCGCGCAGGAATCGGTAGGAGTCGTAAGCTTTGATAAAAGCGCCGTTGCGGTTTGCGTTTCCGAGTTTGGTCATATCCACCGCGGGCAGGAATTTGTCTTTAAAGAAATCGATCACGGCGTCGTCCGTCGGGGCTTTATAAATGATTTTGCCGTCGATTTCGACGGGAAGTACGTCTTCCTTTGATTTTTCATCGAAAAACGCTGTTTCGTGGAGCGATACTTTTTGTTTCGCGAGTTCGGATATCATTTTTTCGAGCATGGCGGCCAGAAGGTTATATTGATCGTTAAATTCCGATTTAAGAGAGCCGCTCGCGGAAATCGCGGTGACGGCGGCGCTTATATTTTTTGCGGCCCATGCGGTGAAGCGGGCGCTGGGGGCGGTGCCCGGATAGGGATAGACGAGGCCGGTTTTTTCGTCGTAGAATTTTTCGTTGAAGTCTTTTACCGATTTATTGAAATCGCTTGCCAGCTTGTCGCGCAGGCCGTCGCCGCCTATTATTTTTTCGTCGATCGCCCTTAGAAGCGAGGCGCGTATGGCGATCGAAGCGCTAATGGCCTCCGCGTGCCCGAACCAGGAATACATGGTAGTGTTGATATCGGCTACGATATTTGAAGCCATGCGGGCCGGATTTGAATACACGGCCACCGAAGAAGCCTTTGCAATTTTTATAGGCGAAGCGTCGGAGATAATGACTTCGGAAAATGTAACGGGCATAGCCGATATGTTGCCGATCTGAAAATCGCGGCGGTCGACGGTTTGTCCGTTTCCTCCGTCGAGCGAAAGCGAAAGTTTGCCGTAGCCGCGGCCCACGACGTTGAAACTTATTTCGTCGTTTTTGCCTTTTATTTCGAAATTTTCTTCTTTTTCGACGCATGCTCCGCCGACCCTGAGCGTGAGTTTTTCATCGGAACTGTTTACCACCGAAGCTTTTAGCGATAATTTGGCGCCCGGCACCAGCAGCGTGTTTACGCTGGCTTCCACGAAGCTTTTTTTGCCGCAGTCAATGTCCTGAGTTTTTTCGCGGTAGTCGAATTTATTTACGGCGACGAACCTTATTTTGCAGCGGCCGGTCTGCGGAGGAAGTTCGGCTTCTATTTCAGCGTCGCCGTTTTCGTCGGTAACGACGGACGAGCAGTATACGACCTTCTTTTCGCCCTCGCGGATGTCTTCGGGGGCGGCGGCGGGCTGCTGCGCGGCTTCGAAAGGCGCCTGCGACGGCATGGCGGCGCGTTTTTTCATCGCTCCGCCGATGCTTATGGCTTTGCTCATTTCCATTCTTGGCGAAGAAGGCATGGGCGCAGCGGCGCCCGAGGGCGCGGCGGACATCGTCGGCGGCGGCGGAACGAAATTAGACATTACCGATTCGGAAAGCATTTCTTTTGAATCGAGTTCCTCTTCGTATCCGCTCCAGTCGCGCCAGCTGGATATCTGGTTGGACGCGTCCCGGAACGAATCGCCTATGGCGGAGTCGAGCGGCTCTTTGGCGCTCTTGGAAGCGACGCGGTTGTCGAATATTTCGAGTATGCCGTGCATTTTAACTCCATTGCCGCTTATTTTATCGGCCGCGTGTATTTTTATCTTCTGCACGGAATTAGGCGCGGCCGTTTCGGGCGCGGTTATGCCGATTTCGATCCGCGACGGCGTGAAGAGCATCGCCCAGGCTTCTCTATATTTAAGCTTTTTAGTTTTATCGCCGCCGTCCGCATTTTTTTTGTCTTTGCTTTCCCCGTCTTTTGCCGCCGCGTTTTCGTCTTCGGTGAAACCGGCGATAGCGATCATCGAGTAGGGCGCCTGGGATTTCAGCTTGATGATTTCACCCTTTTTCAGCCCGGCGCTAAGCTTGACTTCGGATACGGCGAATTGCCCGTCTTTTCCGGCAGAAACCTGATAAGCCTTCGCGTTGTAAAAATCTTTTTTGACTTCTATTTCGATATCGCCCGATATCGATGTTACCGGACGGTTGAGAAAAAACGCGTCGCCGTCGTTCGGCGTTTTCTTTTCGATGTATATTTCGCGTCCCGAAACCTGTTCGGTGCCTTCGTAAGGCGCGAGCGTGGCGTAGAACACGTTTGTCATGCCGCCTGTAATAAGGCTCGTCTGACGTTCTACATGCCCCGACCTGGCGAATAAATTCTTGACCGAGCCTTTATCGGTAATTACTTCGAGTTCGAAGGGGCCCGAATGGCCGCCGACTTCGAGAACGCATTGCAGCGATCCGTCCTGGATCGAAATTTCTTTTTCGGGGCCCGCCTCACAGCCGTTGCAGCCTGGAAGATGGCAGCGCGACTTGACCGTCGCTTTTCCGGTGAACGGCTGGTTAAGCACGCGGACCTGGTTTTTAACGTTCAGGCCGTTGCCCCAGCGGTTGCCGGCGCCGCTGGCGTTGCCGAGGAACCATCCGCCGTTGACTTCTTTGAGCGCCTGCGCGCTTGTGAGCTGCTCGAATTCGAACGCGAAGGAAACCGCGCCGAGGTGGCCTTCTACTACTGTAAAGGTGGTGTATTCGTATATTTTTTTGTCGCTCGTTTCTACGGATACGCTATATTCGCCGGCTTCGAGTTTTTTTTCCTTTCCGCTCATTATTTTTTGAACGAGTATGCCGGCTTCGTCCAGCTTGAATTTTCCTATTTCTTTAGGAGCGGAGTCTTTTTTCTGTACTTTAACGCTTACTTCGCTTCCGGCGTAAAAAGGCATGACGACTTTAAGACGGGCCTCCTCGTCGGGCCAGTACAGTGGCTGGTCCATAGCCGCAGCGGCGAATTTCATCTTGAAATAACCGCCGACTCCGTCCAGCAGCTTGACTACTTCTTTTTTTTCGTTGTCGTACTCGAATAAAGCGGTCTGCTTGAGCTTCGGGATTTCTTTCATTTCGGCTTCGGGTTTTTTAGCCATCAGTTTGCCTCCGTTGATAAATATTAAGATCGATGCGAGCAGTAGAATGAAAAAATAATTTAAGGGTTTCGATATTTTCATAACTTCTCCTTGTGCAGATTGCGAATTATTTAAAATTTTGAGGTAGCCTGAATAAAATTATATCTTTCTTCGGATCGCCGCCGTCGTCTTTAAGGTCTATGCCTATAGAATATAGCGTCAAGTTTCCGTCGATATTTTTATATTTGAGCGCGCGGTCTTTATCGTTGAAATAATCCGGCGGCAGCTTGAGTTTTGACATGCCTTCGATCTCCGCGATCGTTTGCGGAATTTTTGCGCCGCTTTTTATTCCCGCGAGAATCTTGCTCAACAGGGCCGCGCCGAAAGGATAGTACCTCGAGCGCAGCAGCTGCTCGTAAGAACGGCTGAAATTGGGCATGGCAATGGCGAGAAGAATATCGCCGACGGCCTTGATTGGGCTGAGCGCTTTCCACAGGCTCGGCCTGCCGCGTTCCGAAATTTCCTGGAACATTTTATCCATAAGATCTTTTACTATGTAAGGTTTATCGGAATACTGCGTTAAATAAATCGAGACCGTATCGTAAAAAGAGTTAAAAAGACCTGTGGTGTAGTTTTTCGCTTCTTCGAGCCTTGCGTCCGGAATCTGATCGGCGTATTGGGAAAATTCGGTTTTATTGCCCTGCCTGATAAAGACTTCGTACTCAAGGGTATTGATCATTGAATATCTTTCACAGTTAATTATTTCAACGATATTAAGTTCGTCGTCGTTCATTTTAAGCAGCGAAGCCGAGTATGAATAGTAAAACGCCGCGTCGAAACCGCCTTCGAGCAGAAAATCGGCGATAACGTTTTCGGCGGCGATGTTTTTGACGGAGATGCCTATCATACAGGTTATAAGAAGGGGCGCGCTGCCGTCGCCGTTTTGCACGAGCTGCCCGAAACGGAATACCAGAGTGGCGAGTTTAAGGGCGTCGGAGTGCCTTTTTTGCGAAGCGAGATAGCGCGCGGCCGGAATAAGGGCGCGGGCGAGGGAGCGGGTGTAGTTGAAGTTAATTACCGGACTGTGGCTTCTCATTGATTTTAAATGCGATTCTTCCGGTCTGGGATTTTTTTCGGCAGAGATTTTATCGAAATCTTTTATCAGCTCGTCGATGTCTTTTTTATATTTTTCATATATTGACTTTCCGTAGTCGTTGATTTTTTTCGAAGTTTCGACGTCGGGGGCCGCGGCGTTTAAAAACTGGCTTATTCCTTCCTGCCCCTGGAAATCTTCGCCGGTAAAATTCATGAACCGTTTCATAAAGCAGGAATACGGCCTTCTGTCTTTACCGTAAGCGGATTTTTCGGCGGCTTGCGCGCCGAAGCAGGGCGCCGCGGCGATGATAAAAAAAATAATGAAAACCGAAGCTAAACGCACTTTAAATTTCATTTAGCCCTCCTTCGTAATTTTTATTAAAATAAAGTTTATCAAATATATTTTAAATTATCAACCATTAAATTAATTCTTAAATTAGTTGAATTATTAACCCATATTTGATAAAATATAATTCAATAAAAACGCGGGCTGATCGTATATGAAAATACGGTTATGATGCTTCTTTTATAGACTATAATATAATGTGAGGCGATTTATGCTGAAAAAACTAAAAATTATTGTTATCATGACTCTTTGTTCGTTTTTTTTGATTTATGCATGCCCGCGGCTTTCCGCGGGCGCGGAAACCGCTGCCACCGCCTCGGCCGTGTTCGATGAACTCGCCCGTCAGAGCGGCAATCAAACAGCTTATGCGCGCCTTATAACCGATAACAACGAGGCGTGGTACGCCCGCTGGAATATGATATCTGGCGCGCGCAAAACCATAGACGTCACATATTTTATCATAAAAGACGATATTTTCGGAAAATCCATGCTCGGCCTTCTGCTGAAAAAAGCCCGTGAAGGCGTTAAAATAAGGCTCATGATGGACGCGCGCGGGTCGGGAGAGCTTACAAGGATATTCGCCGGAGTGGATTACCTTCAGGAACTGCTTGAAACCCCAGGCGTTGAAATAAAAGTTTATAACCCGGTGAATGTCGCTTTGAGAAGAATTCTCGGCGACGTGCGTAACGCCGTTCTTTCCAATCACGACAAGATACTATTGATAGACGGCGAAACCGCCATGACCGGCGGCCGCAATATTTCCGAAATCTACTTCGCCGACCCGCGCGATTGCGAAAAAGTCTACCGCGACGCAGACGTTTTTCTCAAGGGCCGAAGCGTCGCCGCCCGCATGAAAACCGCTTTCGACGAAGAATTCTCTTCGCATCAGGCTTTTAACGTAAGGCGAGAGCTTTTTGGAAATATAGTTTCGCGCTCAGAGGAGCTTGAACTCGCAAGACGCGCCATGCAGGCTCATATTAGCGGCATGGACCTTTCCGCGTTCGCCGCGTCTTCAAATCCGCACGCGCGCAAATTTGCCGAAACCCTTTCTAAATATAAGCATATGCGCTCTTATCAGTCTTACGATCCGCTTTCGGGCCTCCATCCGTATCCGGTCATAGTGCTCGACAAGCATTCCAGACGCGGAACCAGAAACGATATCACTCCGGGCATATCTGCATTTTTAAAAACCGCGGTCAGAGAAGTCCTCATACAGAATTTCTGCATAATCCTTTCGCCGGAAGCTCTTGCCAGCCTCAAAGCCGCCACCGACCGCGGCGTGGCGCTGACCATGCTCACCAACAGCCCGAAAAGCGCTGAAAATATATTGTCTCAGGCGTTCTTTCTCGAAGACTGGAAAGTGATACTGTCCACGCTCAAAGGCTCGCGCCTTTTCGCTTACGACGACGACCGCCAGCTGCATTCCAAGATATTCGTATTCGACGGCGAGCTTACGGTGGCGGGCTCGTATAACATGGATTACCTCAGCGAGCAGATAAATTCCGAAATAGCGGTGGTAATAAAATCCAAAGAATTCGCCAGGCGCGCTTCTCTGCGCGTCTTAAACGACATATCCGCGTACAGCGTGGAATATAAAATCGGAAAAGATAAAAACGGAAAAATCACGGCAAGTTTTGGCCCCGAAAATCATACGGATAAAAAGAAGATCGACCTTTTGAAAAAACTTAAGGCGCTTGGTTTTTTAAAACCGCTGTTTTAAAAGGCGGTAAGTGCGGCCATAGTTTTTGAAAATAAATAACTAACGCGATAAATAATGGAGGAATGTAATGTATCAGAATTTTTCAATCGAAACTTTCGTTAAAGAGCACCACCTTGCGCAGCAAAATGCTTCGCGTATGAACGCTTTCGCCGTAATATCGTCAAAAAACATCGATTTTTCAGACTACCTTTCGTTTTTAAAGCCTCCGTCGAATATTGAAAATCTCCAGAAATATATCGCCGACCATCCGGCTATCGAAATGCGCGACCTGGTGGCGGTACACGAGCCTATAGAATGTGAGAACCTTATAAATACAGGCGTCATCGACAGCGTTGAAAAAGAATATATCGAGGATTTCGATTTTCATCTTTTAAACCTGTATTTCGATATCAGGCCCAGGTATAATTTTAAGCTAAGTTCGGTAGCCGTCAGCGCCTCTTTTAACGACTTCATGCTTCCCTCTCTGAGGCCGAGGGTCATTTCTCATTTTCCGACCGCGGACATATTCAAAAAGTCAGAGAGCGTTTCCGGAAAAGTTATCGTTACCGGCGGAAAAGGCTTTCAATTTTTAAGCGACGCCGAATTCGACGCGTCAAAAAATAAGAGCGCTGAAACGGATTTTATCTACGATTACCGCGCCGAGCGTAAGGCGGTAATGTCTTCTCAGACCGGAAGCGGCTTTTTCTTCAAATTTTTCGTTTCGAACGAAAGCTCCGATACGCGCACTTTCAAGATAAGGGCGATTCTTTTAAGGCCCCGCGCAGTTAAAAAAATACTTATGAAGGCCAGCTTCATCGTCAACGAGTTCCCGGTCGAATACCAGTACGTCGGCGAAATTCCGGTTGTAGAATCCAGAATTAAATAATTTATGCCGCGCTTTTCGGGCGCGTCAGAAAAATAAGGACAGTCAGCTATTTATGAAAAATAAAAAAGGATTCGTTTACATCGTGGGAGCGGGCCCTGGCGATTACGGCCTGATAACCGTAAAAGGCCTCGAATGCATTAAAGAAAGCGACGTTATCATTTACGACCGGCTTATAAACGAAAAATTCCTGAGCCACGCACGGCAAGGCTGCGAGCTCATATACGCCGGCAAATATCCAACCGAGCACGCCATAGCCCAGGACCGCCTCAATCTGCTCATCGCCGAAAAGGCGGAGGCCGGAAATATAGTGACGCGTCTTAAAGGCGGCGATCCTTACGTTTTCGGCCGCGGAGGCGAAGAGGCCATGCTTTTGCGCGAGCGCGGAATCGGTTTCGAAGTGGTGCCCGGCATTTCGGCTTTTTCGGCCGTGCCGGCCTATGCAGGAATCCCGGTGACGCACCGCGGATACTCTTCTACCGCGGCTATAATAACAGGCCACGAAGATCCGCAGAAAGATTCAAGCGATATAGACTGGAAATCGCTTTCGGGCATCGGCACCCTCGTTTTTTTCATGGGCGTTAAAAATCTGGCGAAAATATGCGAAAACCTTAAAGCGAACGGCCTTTCCGGCAGCACGCCTGCCGCGCTGATCGAGCGCGGCACCACGCCGCTTCAAAGAACGGTCGTTTCGGATCTCGACAATATCGTAACTTGCGCGGAAGAAAAAAAAATAGGCGCGCCTTCGATCTTTCTGGTCGGCAGGACCGCCGAGCTCAGCGGCCGTCTGGCCTGGTTCGAAACCCGGCCGCTCTACGGCCGCAAAATAATAGTGACGCGCGCACGCGAGCAGGCTTCGGAGCTGACTTCAAGGCTTGAACGGCTGGGCGCGATGGTCTATGAAACGCCGATGATAAAAATAGTTCCGCCCGACGACGGCTACGCTTCGCTGGATGACGCTCTGGGGCGTATCGGCGAATTCGGCATGATAGTATTCACAAGCGTTAACGGTGTTAGCGGATTTTTAAAGCGCGCTTTCGAATCGGGTTTCGATATCCGGCGCCTTGCCGGGCTAAAAATAGCGGCCATAGGCGAAAAAACCGCATCCGCACTCGCCGCGCGTTATTTGAAAACCGACATCGTTCCCGCCGAATATAAAGCGGAAAACCTTGCCGAAAAAATAATCGAGCACGCCGGAAGCCGAAAGATGAAGATACTCATAGCCCGCGCCCAGCAGGCTCGCGACACGCTGATAGAAACGCTTTCGGCCGCCGGGCACGATATCTCTCTCGCGCACGTTTATAAAAGCGTGCCGGCGGCGAACGGCACATTCGATTTAAAAAAACTTTTGAGCGAAGGTGAGATCGACATGGTTACTTTCGCCAGCTCTTCGACCGTCGACAATTTTGTAAACGCGGCCGGCGCGGATTTTCTTGCGTCCGTCATGCGCGATAAAAAAATAAAAATCGCCGCCATCGGCCCCATTACCGCTTCCGCATGCCGCGGCTACGGCATGCCAGCCGACATAGAAGCGAAAAAATTTACGATAGAAGCCCTGGCGGAAGAAATAGCGGCTTATTATTCCGGGGCGGCCCGCGCCGATGATTAATAACGGACTTCTCCTTTTAATTCCCCTTTTTACGCCCCTCGTATTTTCTAAAATGACCCAGGATTCTTTTCTGTTTCCTAAAGAAATATTTTTTATAACCGTCACGGGCCTTGTTTTTTTTTACAGGTGCGTAAAAATTTTCAAAGACAAAAAAGAAAGCGAAGTCTATTTCAGCCCGATCGACGCGGCCCTTATATCGCTTTTATTGCTGAGCGCGGTTTCCGTCGTTTTTCGCGCCGATTTTTATCCGGCGATACATCCTTTTGTAACCGTGCTTTCTGCGGCCGTTTTTTATTACGAAATAAAGTTTTTCAATAAAACTTCTTCTGTATACGGATTATTCGCCGATTGCTTCGTTATTTCGGGTCTTATCGCCGTGATTTTCGGATTTTTTCAATATTACAGGCTCGATTTTATATTCGCAGGCTCGCTTCCGGCTGATAAAATGCGGCTTTTTTCTTTTTTCGGCAATAAAAATTATTTCAGCGAATACCTCACGGCCGTTTTTTTTATCATAGCGGCCAAAATATTTATATTGGCCATTGGCTGCGGCCGTCACAAAAACCTTATAAAAAACCGCGCAGCGCTTCTTTCTTTTTACACGGTTTCGCTCGTCTTATATTTCGCCATGATTTTTATAATACAGTCGCGCGCTTCTTTCGTAGCGTTAGCCGCCGGCTCGCTTTATTGCGCCGCCTCCATATATCGTTCACCCTGCTTGCGCGGTAATTTTTATAATGCCCGCGGGATTTTCTACGGGCTGGTCTTCGCTCTGGCGCTCGCCGCCGCGTTATATTCGTTTTCGACTCCTTTGACCAACGACAAAACCGATCTGGCGGGCCGCATAGGTTCTATTTTCAAAGTTTCGGCGGAGCGCAATATCGCTATCCGCCTGGATATATGGCGCGCGACTGCGAAGATGATCTCGGATCACTTCTGGTTCGGCTGCGGCCTGGGTTATTTTAAAATGAATTATCTCAGCTACCAGAGTCTTTTATTTAAGGAAAATTCAAATGTTTTCTATGAAAATCAGTTTTTCGCCAAGGCTAACCAGGCGCATAACGAATTTTTGCAGATATTCTGCGAGCTCGGCGTTTTCGGATTCGCCTCGAGTCTCGCGCTGTTTTTTATATTAGTTTACGCTTCGCGTAAAGCGGCTTCCGTTTATTCCGGGCCTTCGGGCGCCGTCCGGCATATCGTAGCGTTTTGCTCATTCGCCGGTATTTTGAGCGTAGCTATAAATTCCATGTTCGGATTTCCGCTGCATATACTTCCGACCGCCCTCGTTTTTTTGACTTTCATAAATATTACCGACGGACTTATTTTTAAGCGCATGAGCAGGCCGGCGGGATTTTCATTATTTTCCGGCCGGTACGCTTTTTCTCCGTTCAGGCCGAACGTGGCCCTGATCCTGGCCGCTGCCGCCTCGGTTTACCTTATGATTTTTTCTCTGGCGCCCGCTTACGTTGGCGCAAATATAAACATGAAAGCCGGTCTCGATCTCATAAAAATGTCCATGCCGCATAAGGCGTCCGCTTATCTTGAAAAATCCATAAAAGCCAATCCGTTTAACGGAGAAACTCATTATTATATGGGAATATGCCATATGCAAAAAAAGGAATATGATTCCGCGGTCATGGAATTTTTGAAATCGCTTCAAAGCGAGTCTGACCCCAATATATTTTCGAATCTCGGCATGGCGTTTTATAAAATAGGAATGTACGACTACGCACTTAATTATACGCTGAAAGCTCTCGAAATTTCGCCTAACGATATTTATTATCTTCTCAACGCCGGAAGCGCCTGCCAGAAACTCGGAAAATACGAATCGGCGGTCGAATATTTTCAGAAGGCGTTAAGTTACGCCTCCACGCCGGAGGCGGTCATCAACCTCGGCCATTCGTATTATCTTATGGGCATATACGATAAAGCCGAAGCCGTCCTTTCTGACGCGCTGGCCCGATACGGCGCCAACGCTTTTTTTTCTAAGCGCATATATTACCTGCTCGGCCTTTGCTTTTTAGACTCAAAAAAATACGGCCCCGCGATCGCTAATTTAAAAAATGCCAGGGCCATGGATTTAAAAAACCGGGATTACGTGCTGAACCTCGGCCTGGCGTATATAATGAGTGCGAATACCGCCGAAGCGGAAATCTTATTCGGCGATTTTCTGCGCGAAGATTTCAGCGATCTTATAGCGTACAATCTGGGAGGGCTTTATTACGGAGAAAAAAGGTTTTCCGACGCGCTGGTGGTTTTGAATAAGGTAAAGGCCGGCCTCGAATCAGGCCGCGGCCGCGAAGCTCTTGAAAACGACAGGCTTTATAAGGCTACAATAGGGTTAATTAACGATATAAAAAATCAAATTAATAAATAAATCAATTTAACTACCGATAATAATAATTATGATATTATATCCAGAAAGAGCGGAACGGATTTCAAAAATAATGTCCGGCTGCTCTATATGTTCGAGGCGCGAGGCCGAGCGGCTGATAAGCGAGGGCCGCGTTTCGCTTAACGGCGAGACCGTCAGGGAACCGGGCGCAAAGGCGGTGGCGGGCGTCGACGTTATTTGCCTCGACGGCGAAGAACTGGTCCTTAGGGCCGGCGGCGGCGGCTACGGTTATTATTTATTGAACAAACCCTGCGGTTATTTAACCACTTGCTCCGACCCTTTCGGCCGCAAAACCATTTTCGATCTGATCGAACTTGACGGCCACTACTTCCCCGCCGGCAGGCTTGATTTGAATTCGCGCGGCCTGGTCTTTATAACCAACGACGGCCTTTTATGCGAACTGATCATCCACCCCCGCAACCGGGTAGAAAAGGTTTACATGGTAAGAGTGGACAGGCATTTGAGCCGCGAAGAGGAAGGGCGCCTTCAAAATGGAGTCGAATTCGAAGGCGAAACTTACAGAGCGCTTAAAGTGTCTATGGATAAGCGTTTGAAAAACGGCGACGCCGTTTATAAGGTGGTTTTAAACGAAGGGAAAAAGCGCGAAATAAGATATATGTTCAAGGCTCTCGGCGCAGCGGTCAAGGACCTTTTTCGCGTAAGCATAGCCAACCTTACGGTCGAAGGCCTGAAAGAAGGCTCTTACAGGGCGCTTACCGGCGACGAGCTCCGCGAGCTAAAAGAAATGACCGGCTATGAAACAGAGAAGGAAAAATTAAAGCTTAAAAGTTAAAGGATTATATAAAGCATTTCATATCGATTAGTATAAATAAACTTTAGTAAGGAATGATTCAATGCAAAAAAGAGTAGTATTAGACAACGGCATGACGCTGGTATTGGAGAATACTTCGAGCGTTCGCTCTATTTGTATCGGCGTGTGGGTCAGGGCGGGAGCTATTTACGAACCTGCCGATCTGGGCGGCGTTTCGCATTTTATAGAACATATGCTTTTCAAGGGGACTAAAAAACACTCCGCCCGGCAGATCGCCGAAACGATGGACTCGATAGGCGGCCAGATAAACGCCTTTTCGGCCAAGGAGTTCACCTGCTTTTTCGCTAAAGTGCGCGACGAGCATATCGAAAAAGTTATCGCGCTTCTTGCCGACATGCTCAACCACTCGCTTTTCGACAAGGAAGAAATCGAGCGCGAAAAAAACGTCGTAATCGAGGAAATAAAGATGTATGAAGACGCTCCGGACGAGCTTATACACGATATTTTCTCGCAATCTCTCTGGAAAAGCCATCCTATCGGCCAGCCGATTTTAGGCACAGTAGAAAGCGTCAGCGGCCTGGGCCGTGAAAAGATAATGAATTATTACTCTAAAAATTACGTTCCGTCGAATATGCTTATAACGGCGGTAGGCAATTTTAAAATACCCAAGCTTTCAGCGCTTATCGAAAAATATTTTAAATTCAAGCAGGACGACGGAATCGGCGCCAGAAGCGTCGAGACTCCGAAATTCTGCATAGAAAAACAGTTCCGCGAAAAAAACGTCGAGCAGGTGCATCTGGTTCTCGGCGCGCCCGGGATAACCGAAATCGACAAAGACAGGTATAAACTTTATGTCCTGAATTCGATATTCGGCGGTTCTATGAGTTCCAGGCTTTTCCAGGAGATCCGCGAAAACCGCGGCCTGGCATATTCGATCTTCTCATACGCCACGCTTTATAAAATGACCGGGCTTTTCGCCATATACGCCGGATGCGGATATAAAGACTGCGACGTGGTCACCCAGCTGATACTCGATGAAATCGAAAAAATCAAAAAAAACAATATAACCAAAATCGAATTAACTCGCGCCAAAGAGCAGCTAAAAGGCAATATCATAATGTCGCTCGAAAGCATCAATTCTCGCATGAACCGCATGGGCCGCAACGAAATATACTTCAACCGCCAGATACCGATAGACGAAGTCCTCGAAAATATAGACGGAGTGAGCGAAGAAGACGTTTCTTACATGGCAAAGAAAATTTTCAAAAAAGGAAAGATGGCCTTTTCCATAATAGGACCCCAGGACGGCGAAAAAAAACTCGAGCGCTCACTCGAACTCGTGCCCTGAGCGAGTCGAAAAGTTTTTTCATTTGACGCGCGGTTTAAGCCGTCCGTAAGTTAAGTGTTTGATACGTTAAGAGATAAAATCCAATATAAATAATTAACGCTAATTACTCAAAGGAGACGATATGAAAGTCAATCAACTAAGGGTGGGCGAATTGCAAAAAAGCCTTCGGGCAGAAAAAATGGACGCTTTTTTAATCTCTAAAATGGAAAATATCCGCTATCTTTCGGGATTTTCCGGCTCCACCGGCTATATGCTTGTGGACGGCAAAAGCGCCTATATTTTCGTGGATTTCAGATATGTACAGCAGGTCAGGAAGGAAACTTCTGGAATCGAAATTATTCAAACCAGCCGTTCGCAGGCCGGAGAAGTGTGCGAGTTCATGAAGAAGAAAAAATATAAAAAAATAGGCGTGGAAGGCGGCCACTTGAGCGTCAATAACTTCGGCGTTTTTGAAGGGCTAATCGCTAAAACGCAAAAGCTCGCGCCCACCGGCGGTTTTATCGAAAAGGCCAGAATGGTCAAATCGAAAGACGAAATCGCGCTTATAAAAAAAGCGGTAGAGCTCGCCGACGTCACCTTTTACGAAATGGTGTCCAGGGGCAGGGAAAATTTTATAAATAAAAGCGAAAGCGAAGTCGCGGCCAAACTCGAATATTATATGAAATGCGGCGGCGCGCAGAGCCCTTCTTTTGAATCGATCGTGGCTTTCGGCCCTAATAGCGCATATCCTCATTATAAGCCTTCGGCCGGCGTGATCGTCAAGCCCAAAAGCAAAAAAGCCGGCGACGGAACGTTTTTGAAGCTGGATTTCGGCGCTAAATTGAACGGATACTGCTCGGATATGACCAGAACTATTTTTATAGGAAAGCCTTCGCAGAAGCATATCGACGTCTATAAAATAGTGCTCGAAGCTCAGCTTACCGCCTTAAGCAAGGCCAGGCCGGGCATGCGCGGCTCCGAAATAGACAAACTAGCGCGCGATGTGATAGCCAAATCCGGCTACCAGGATAATTTCGGGCACGGGCTCGGCCACGGCGTGGGGCTGGAAATACACGAAGGCCCGACGGTATCCTCTCTGGGCGAAGTCGTAGTCGAAGAAAATATGGTTTTTACGGTAGAGCCCGGAGTTTATATACCCGGTTTCGGCGGCGTGCGCATAGAAGACATAGTCGTCATGGGCAAGACCGGCTGCAAAATACTTACGAAAAGCCCGAAGGAAATTTTAATAATTGAATAAAATCGTGAAAATGTTGTATAATATAATCAGGAGGTGCAATATGATAAACTTCTGGCCGTTCGGTAAAATGCAATGCGCCGTGAAAATGAAAATATGCTTTTCGGCGCTCGTTTTAACCGCCGCGATCGCCGGTCCCGCTTTAGCCGATTCAACGGTGACGATACCGGTTCCGGACACGGTCGCTAACGAAAGTAAGAACCTCGTGCTTACAATAACGGTTCCGACTTCGCTTGAAAAAACCTATCAACCCGTTCCTCAGAAAACCGAGGACAAGCCGAAGAAAAATAATTACGGCAAATATTTCGACCTCAATCCGTTTCCGAACATGGTAAACAACGAAGAAGTCGCCGTGCTGAAGCGTTTTGTCAGTAAGGGCGTCGTAGAGGACGTCTCGGCGGTTACCGTCAAAAGAAATTTCGTGGCCAATAACTACGAAATGGGACGTTCGCTGGCTTCAATAGTCAACACGGCGCTGAAATCCTCGCCGGATCAGCTGGCTCGCGTGGGCATCACGCGCACCGATATCCTCGACCTTCTTAAAGTCTTCGACAATTACACCAAAGAGCTTAGAATGTTCAACGTCGGCATGAAAGACCGCGAAAGGCTGAGCAAGCTTTCCAACAAGCTCAGCTTCACCGACGGCGAAGTCAAGGTCATAAAAGTGGAAACCAACGATATCGGAAGCACCGTTATTCATCTGACTCTTAACGACCAGAAAGGCAAGTATAAGCCTCAGTATCTTTCAAAACTCGAACCGCTGCCTCCCGCGGCCGAAGCTCAGGCTCCCGCGACGGCCGACGGCAAGACCGACGCCAATTTAAGCCCGGACAGCCTCCAGTTTTCCACTTCGGCCAAACCGCCCGAAAAAAATCCTGACGGCGGCGACAACGCTAATCCGACAACTGAACCGCAGGGAAACGCTAACGGCAGCAACGCCAATACTAATAATAGCACTAATAACGGCAGCAATACCGAGCTTCCGCCTCCGCCGGACGCGCCTTTACCTCCGCCGGGCGGCGATCCAGCTCCGGACCTTCCGCCGCCGCCGCCTATGGATTAACCCGGGCACAATATAATCAAAAAATAGTTTTATATAAAAAAGGCCGTCTTAAAATGACGGCCTTTTTTGCGCATAACTTTTTAATGGCTATTATAAAATTGACACGATGAAATAGTTGTGATAAACTATCGTAAGTAAAACCTTTTTGTAGCCGGAAAAATAAAATTCATTGAAAGCGGTGATTGAAAAATGTTCAGGCAGTTTATTTTCGGACGGTACTTGAAATTGTTTCTGGTGTTTGCTGCGCTTATAACGGCGTGCGCGGGTTATCACGGTTGTTCGTATGCCGCAACCTCGGAGTTATGGAAAAAAGTCGCGGAAGCTGACAATAACGGCCTTCCGAAAACGTCCGCCGACCTGCTTAAAGAAATATACAAATCCGCCCTCGCGGAAAAAAAGCACGGCGAAGCGCTCAAAGCGATATGCAAACAGGTCGTGAGCGAATGCAATATCGCCGGCAATAAGCCGGAAGAAAAAATAAAAAGGCTCGAAGAAGAAATACTCAAGGCGGCTGACGAAATGAAACCTCTTATGAGAGCCGTTTTAGCTCAGTGGTACTGGCATTATTTTTCGAGAAACCGCTACAGGTTCATAAACCGTTCTCAAACTTCCGGATTGAACGAAAAAGATTTTACCACATGGGACCTGCCAAAACTATTCAGGCATATTTCTCAAATCCATCAAAGCCTGATCGCCGATTCCCAAAATTTTAAAGCTATTAAGATATCCGAATTTTCGGATGTGCTCGAAAGAGGAAACGTGTCCGAAAAAATCAGGCCGACTCTTTTTGATTTTGTAATGCACCGCGCGCTTGAATTTTATATGTCGGGCGAGCAGGCCGCCGCTCAGCCTCAGGACGCTTTCGAAGTCCGCTGCGATACTGACGCGTTCGCCGACGGCGCTAAATTTATGGCATACGTTCCCGACACCACCGACACTTCTTCGGCTAAGTTAAACGCCATTAAAATATTTCAGCTCATTATGGCTTTTCATCAGAACGACGCGGATAAGGACGCTTATATCGACGCGGATATTATGAGGCTGAACTATATTAAAAACGTCTCGGTCGGCGAAGGTAAGAGCGAAATATATATCAAACGCATGAAGGAGATCGCCGAAGAATATAAAAGCTCGGAATTGTCCGATTTGGCCCGTTATTACTGGGCGAACGAAATAAACGGCGCCGGAAACTTCGTAGATGCTTTAAAAATCGCAGGCCAGGCATCTAATTTTTCCACGTACGGCGGGGCGCTCTGCGCTAATCTCATGAATTCCATAAAAGCCAGGTCTATGTCCATAAAGGCCGAAAAGGCAGTGCCGCCCGATTCGGAATTTTACGTGGACGTCAACTACAAAAATATTGAAAATGTGAGCTTCCGGGCGTATAAAGAAGACTGGAAGGAATATTTAAAGGACGCTAACCGCAGAAATTTCAACTGGGTCGAATATTCGGAGCTTATGAATACTCTGAAAAAAGGGCGCCCGGCCGCTGAATGGAGCGAAACCCTCAAGCCGACGCAGGATTATAAGCCGGCAGACGTCAAAATAAAAGCCCCCGGATTAAAGCCCGGCTTTTACAGGATTTTTGCGAGCGCGAAAAAAGATTTTTCCGAATCCGATAACTGCATACAGCACTGCCTGTTATGGGTAAGCGATATTTCGGTAGTGGCGAGGCCGCGCGACGGTTATGTGGAAGGCTTTGTTCTGCAGAGCGTTAGCGGTGCGCCCATAAAAAGCGCTACCGTAAAGCTTTATTCCACGCGCGAAGAATACCGCGGCAACCGTTACGTCCGCGAAACCGAAATAGTGAGCAGCGTACAGACCGATGAAAACGGTCAGTTTTCCGTAGAATATAAGCAGATGAGAAACTATTATTCGGGTTATATGATTTACGCGTCTGACGATAAGGGCTCTGAAATTTTCGATCCGAACGGTTTTTCTTCCTACCGCACCGGCCTGCCCGGCATGAGCCAGAGCGCGTTTATATTTACCGACCGCGCCATTTACCGACCCGGCCAGACTATAAACTTTAAAGGGATAGCGGTTACCGCGGATCGAAATACCGCCAACTATTCCGTGGCGGCCAACAGAAAAGTAGTGGTGGCTTTTAAAGACAAAAACTACCAGCAGATAGAAAAACTCGAACTTATGACTAACGATTACGGCTCTTTTTCCGGATCGTTCACGGCGCCCGCGGACCGCGGCACCGGCAGCTTTCATATACAGTCTGAATATATTTCCGGCCACGCCTCTGTCCGCGTGGAAGAATACAAGCGTCCGAAGTTTAGCGTCGAAATTAAAAAGCCGGAAAAGGGTTTTAAACTCGGCGGAGAGGTCGAAGTAGAAGGCGCCGCGACAGCATATACCGGCGCGCCGATCGATTCGGCGACGGTTAAATACCGCGTGGTAAGGGAAGTCAGGATGCCTTACTGGTTCGATTTTTATTTCAGGGGTTATGCGCCGAGGCGCTATGAATCACGCCAGATCGTCAACGGTTCTACCAGGACGGGCGTGGACGGAAAATTTAAAATCAAGTTCAACGCAGCTGCGGATGAAAAGATATCCAGAGGCGAAGATCCGACCTTCGATTTCAGGGTTTATGCCGACGTCACCGACAGCGCCGGCGAAACCAGAAGCGCCGACGCAAGCGTCAAACTTGGATATAAAGCCATGGAAGCGGTTTTGAGCGCGGGAGAGTGGCAGACTTCGGACAAAGCCGTTTCTATAGCCGTTCAGACCAATACTCTCGACGGCGCCGAACTCGACTCCGAGGGCGCGGTTGAAATTTACTCGCTGAAACAACCGTCAAAGCCGGTTAAAGCCGAGCTCAATCCCGAATATTTTTACTACTGGTTTTTTGAATTCCAGAAAAAAAGCGATAAGGGCATGGCGCTTTCCGGAGACGAAAACACGTCGAACTGGTCGCTGTGGCCGGTTAACGATATTGTAGAAAAAAAGCCTTTCAATAAGAAAAAAGGCGAACCTCTCAGCCTGGAGTTTAATCTGAAGCCCGGCGTCTATAAAGCTGTTTTAAGCACCACCGATGCTTTCGGAAATAAAATAAGCGCTTTCGTTCCTTTTATAGTCAACGACCTTAAGGCCGAAAAGTTCGGCGTGCGCGTGCCGCAGTATTTCGTGAGCCGCTCGCAGAGCGTTGAAATCGGCGATAAATACCAGGGATTCTGGGGCAGCGGCTACGAAAGCGGCCGCGCTTTCGTGGAAATAATCCGCGATAATAAAATTATCAGCAAATACTGGACGCCGGCCGCTCAGACGGCGCACGTCATAGAAGTGCCGGTCGGCGAAGAGATGCGCGGCGGATTTACCGTGCTGACCACTTTCGTCCGTGAAAACCGCTTGTATACCGAACAGGTAAAAGTGGATGTTCCGTGGTCGAACAAACGCTACGATATATCGTTTGAAACCTTCCGTTCCAAACTGCTTCCGGGCCAGAACGAAACCTGGTCTATCAAGGTAAAGGGCCCCGGCGCCGAATTTAAAGCGGCCGAATTTCTCGCGTCGCTTTACGACGAATCGCTCGACGCCTTCGTAAAACATAACTGGCCTTCGTTTTCCGGGCTTTTTAAAAGGGATCTTACCTCCGTAGGCCAGAGGTTTTCGAACGCCCTTTCGCAATACTCTGTCTGCAACAGTTTCCCTTCTCAATACGTCGGCATCCCTTCGAGAACTTACGACGCCTTCTTGTTCGAAATAACCCAGAATTTCTTCGGTTACGACTATTACGACGACGAGGAAGGCTTTTCGGGCGGCGGCGGAAGAATGCTCAAACGCGAAGTCTCCAGGTCTAAATCCGTCAGCTTCGATATGGCCGACGGCGCCGTGCCTTCGCCGCAGTCGGTTATGCCGTCGGCGAAAATGTCCATGGCCGACGCCGAAGAAAAACGCGACGTCATGAAATCTAAAGAAGCGGCCGCGGAGCCCGGTCAGGCCGAAGCGCGGCCGGCCGGCCCAGACCTTTCCAAAGTGGCCGCCAGAAGCAATTTAAATGAAACGGCGTTCTTCTTCCCTCATTTGACGACCGACGCTGACGGCGCGGTCAAGATAACCTTCACGATGCCGGAAGCGCTCACGCGCTGGCACTTTATGGGATTC
>JAKPTH010000254.1 GCA_029571125.1 bacterium | reverse complement strand
ATCTTTTCTTCTTTTTTGCGTTTGGAATTGACTTTGTCTACGGCTTTGCGAAGCTCGCCCAGGTCGATTATTTCAAGCGTTGGATTCGACGGCGTTTCAAGGTATATTACGCGCGTCTCTTTTTTTATTTCGCGCATTACTTTTTCGATATCTAAAAGATTGGTGAACGTAACGTTCTTTCCGTCGCGCGGAAACCAGTTTGCCAGAAGGCTGTATGTGCAGCCGTAAAGCGTGTGGTGGGCTATTATGTGCTCGCCCGCCCTGGTCAGCACGCCGAGAACGGCCGATATGGCGGCCATGCCGGTCGTGAACGCCACGGCCATATCGCCGCCTTCGGCCAGAGCGAGCCTTTCTTCGAGCATATTGCGGTTGGGCTCTTCGAGCCTGTCATATATCAGTATGGGCTCCTGGTTGAGCTCGGTTTCGCTGGCGAACTGAATAAAACCCAGCGCGCCGCGCTGAGCGGAGCTTACGGCATAAGTGACCGAAGACGATTGTGGCGGCACCACGTGATGGGAAAAATCCCATTGTTTTGTCATCAATTCCGGACCGTGTATCAGCCTTGATGATACACGGTAATCTTTTCTGGTGACTTTTTTCATTTACTTCATCCTCCCGAATTTTTATATATATCGTTAATGGCCGTCGCGGATTATTTTATGATTTTTATATCCAGCCTCTGCGGGCCGTATCCCATGAAATAAGTGACGGTTTTTTCAAGCCCTGATCCATGGACGGCGTTTATTTCGTAAGTTCCGCCTGATAGGTAAATCGAGTAGTTTCCCGATTGATTAGTATAGGTGTATAAATTGTTTTTGTCAACAGAAATTTTTGCTCCGGCGAGCGGCGAAGAGTTTACGTCGGTAACCGTGCCGTTTAAAAGATAAAGAGCGGTAGAATTGCCTTTCTGTAACGTGAAATTGATTTCGGCTCCTCCCGCGGACAGACGCGCGTTTATCCTGGAAACGGCTTGGAGGCTGCCGGGGCTCGAGGCGTAAATGTCATAAATTCCCTCTGAAATGCGGAGTTTATAAGCGCCGTCCGGGCCGCTCAATACCTGTTCGCTGTACGGCACGCTGGATATCTTTGCCCCGGAAACGGCGATGCCGGAGGAATCCGTTACTTTCCCCGAAATTATAAAATATGAAATATCGCTTTTGGCGCGGATCAGCTTTAAATCAAGCTTTACGGGAGCGTTTGACGTCAGGCTGATCTGGGCGGTCGCGTTGAAATAATCCTGTTTCGCCAGCTCGATTATATAGCTTTTATTGGCCTCGGCGCCTATCGAAAACTTTCCGGCGATGTCGGCATAAGCGGTTTTATATAAAGTTTTAACGCCTCCGGCGGCTTCGTAAAGCTTTATAAAAACTGACGGAATTGCACTTCCCGTCGAGCCGTCGGAGATAGAGCCGGTTATGGCGGATGTTTCGGCGGAAACGGTTTCCATGGTTATATTTTCGTTTATAGAATATAGTTTGCTTTCGGAAATCGTTAACGGCCCGTATTTTTTGCTCTTATAGCCGTCGCGGGTTATAAGCAGGTAAATATCCTGCTCCGCCGGCGCGGCGTCGAGCCTGAAGTGGCCTTCGCTTGAAGATAGCGCGGCCGCGGGAAAATTTTCTATGGAAATCAGGAACCCGGAAGCGCCGGCGCCATTCGAAGTAACTATACGTCCGGAAAGCGATGCGGATTTTTTAAGGACTATGGTTTGCTGAAGGGTTTTTTCGTCGGGGCGGACCGAAGCGTTCGTGTAGTTGAGGTAAGCCGAGCCTTCCGTGTCGTTTCGTCTGGCGAGAACTGTATAGGAGCCGGGAACGAGGCCTTGAAATTCGTAATATCCGTAGCTGTCTGTATATGTGAAAAGGCCGGTTTCGACGAGAGAAATTACCGCTTTTTCTACCGAGGCGAGCGCGCGGGCCGGAGCTCCGAACCTGTTGTTGGCGTCGCTTACTACGAAACCGCCCAGCGTTCCGCGCCCGGTTTTAACGGCGCCCGGATTTAAAGGATCGACCAGCTGCGACAAAAGAGCGCCGTCGTCCTGATTACCAAAACAGCCTCCGGCGGCTGTTAAAAACAGTATCAAAAGAATGACCGGCGGCCTGGTTTTTATATAATCGATTAAGCTTTTCATGAATAAATCCCAAATTTATTTCGGCCGGGCCGGTTGTGCGTAAACAAACCTCGGCCGCTATTTTTTTTCTTTCTGGGCGATTATGGAATTAATGACTTTAAGTTCCTGTTTCATTTTTATCTGGTTGGTGAGTATCTGGATTTTATTTTGTATGGTTTCGGAATATTTCTGATCGACCGCCGGGCGTTTTACGGCGAGCTCAAGAACGTATATGTCTTTAACGTCCGGGAGCACCAGCGGAAAGCTGGAGTGCTTGATTCCAGGCGAGAGCGATGTGAGCTCGGCGTTGGCTTCGGCTTCGCGTTTTTTAAGGCCTTCAATATCGAATTCGAGGCTCATCTTGCGTTTTTTAAGCTCGACCAGAGAGGCGTTCGCGTATTCGGTAAAAAAATCGAGCGTTTCTGATTGGGTGTCTTCGTCGCCTTCGGCCGAGGTTTCCGCTTCGAGTTCGATTCCGTCTTCGGTAAGGATTTTTACGTCTTCGGGAATCTGCTCTATCATGCGGCAGTTTCCTCGTTCCGTATGCGAAACCGGCCGCTCGAGGTCTTTTGAAATGACCGCGGAAACTTCTATTTCCATGGCGTTGGTGTTGAAATCTTCGTTGATTTTCAGTCCGGTGATGTTGGTGCCGACGATGGTGTCTTTGCCTTTGACGCGCCTGGTGAGTTTGGGGCGTTCGAAAATATAAAAAATAGGCATTAGAGTATTGTTGTCGAAATATTGAAACGCTATCTTGGCTCCGGTTTTACCGACCGGGGTCACTTCCATTGAGCCTCTCTTGGATTTTACCATATCGGCTACGAGTGAATCTACGACTTTTTTCGCTTCGGTTTTTACGGTTTCCTTCACGCCTGCTATAAGCTTTTCGGTGCTGGATTGATGCCAGTAAATGGCGGAAAGCAGAACTATAAGAAACGAAACTATGAAAATCGCTATAATTTCGCCCTGCGTATATGCACGTTTATTTGACAGCGTATTTCGCTTGATTTTTATATTCATAAAATATACCGATGATTTGCAAATCTAACTTCATTCAACAAATTATATTAACACAATTTACATTATTTTTCAAACTATTTAAAATACGTTCATTTGCGGATTTGAAAAAGAAAATATTTCAGGTAGAGCGTTTCGGGCATGGATGAAAGCATGGGATGATCGCGTTCGTCCTGAAAACCCGCGCTTTGAAGGTATGCCGTGACGTTGGCATCGGAAAACGCCTCGCACTGAGAATTATAAAAATCGGTCATGCCGATATGGAATGAGCAGCTGCATGTTAAAATCATTGAGTTATTTTTAACGAGTTTAGCGGCGCGCAGGGCGATTTCTTTATATCCCTTCAGAGCGTCGGCGACGCTGGATTTTGACTTGGTAAAGGTCGGAGGGTCCAGGACTATAAAATCGAAAGGCGGTTCGATTCCCGAAGCCGCCCTGTACTTAAGCGACTGATTTTTCAGGTAATCGAACGCATTGGCGCAGATGAATTCGCATTTATCATACACTCCGTTAAGCTTTGCCGTCTGCCGTGCCAGTTCGATTGCGTCGGCCGAAATATCCACTATCGTGGAACGGGCGGCGCCGTATTTAAAGGCGTTCATGGAAAATGCCCCCGAATATGAAAAGCAGTCGAGCAGAGATTTGTTTTCGACCCGCCCGTCAAGCAGTTCGTAAGCGCGCCTTTGATCGGCGAAGAAGC
>JAKPTH010000248.1 GCA_029571125.1 bacterium | reverse complement strand
AAAACCCTCCGCGATAAATTATCATGAAGGGTTTTTAATTGTTTATGCAGCTTATTTCAATGCATGCGCGCGAAGCGCGCACTGATTATAAATAAAACTTAATTATTCGATTACGGGTTCTGCTTCTTTTGATTTTTCTGCTTTTTTAGCGGCTTTAGCTTTATTTTTTTTGGACGATTTCTTTTTTGTTTTAGGCTTTTCGGGAGCTTTTTCCGAAGCGGTTTCGTCCGCGGTGATTTCTTCGATCGGTTCGGCCGGGGCCGCTTTTACGGCTTCGTCCGAAGCGGCTTCGGGAGCCTTTTCTTCTTTAACCGAAGCGGCTTCTTCTTTTTTAGCCATTTTGCCGCGGATCTTGGTCTTGCATTCGTCGCACGAATTCAAGATGGACCATGCTATGCATTTGTCGCAGAGGTCGGCGTAGGATTTGCCCTTGCAGAATTCGCAGTTTTCGCTGGCGTTGACTACCGCTTTAGCTTTGCAGACTTCGCAGACGATCTTCGTGTCTTTGATCGGACGGCTTCTTACGCCTTCGCCGGAACCGCCGTTGAACGCGCCGCTTAAAAGGCCGTTATCCATGCCTTTGTACTCGAGCGCCTGCTTTACCTGGTCGCTGTTGGCGCTTTCTAAGTTTCTGGCTTTCATTGACGGACGGTCCATTTTGAATTTAACGCCCGCTCCTAAAAACGAAGCTTTGGCTTCCTGCATGTCGTCCTGCGCGAACGCGGCCGCTGCCGTTAACGATATTGCGATGATGACGCCGAGGGCAACTATTGACTTTAATATACCTTTTTTCATGTGACTCTCCTGTTTTTTTATATTGAATTGGAATGAAATGATAGCGTATTATACAACAAAATGATTTTAAAGTCAATCATATAGGGTTTAATTCATTTTGTTTATGCGGCGCGCTTTACCGCGGCGCTTTTGATGTAAGCGTTAAAGGCCGGCAGCGCGAAAATTCCTATTAAAAGCGCGAACCAGAGCGTCGCCGCGCGCACCATGAAAGTGGCGGCCACGGCTTTTGACATGGATAGCTTCACCAGCTTGACCAGCAGAAACGCCATCCCGCCTTCGGTGACGAACAGCCCGCCAGGGAGCATCGCCAGCGCGCCGATTATAGTGGAAAACGCGTAGGCGAACGAGCTGAAAAGAAGCAGCTCCAGCGGCGGAGCCGGAAGGCCGGGCGATATGACCGTTATTATATAATAAAGCGAGTAACATTCGAGCGCCCATGCGAGAATCGAAAGGAAAGTGGCGTAAAAAAGCGGCCAGGGCATTAAAATGACGCGCGCCGCTTCGAAAAGCGACTCTATATGAACTATATGTTTTTTTATGAAACCGAAGCGCTCCATGAATTTTAAAACGCCCATGACCAACCGGCGGCTCGCGAGCGCCGCTATAAGCGCGAAAGTCATTAGCGCGACGGCCGCCAGCGATAAAAGCTGGCCGCTTTCGAACGATAACCCTTCCGCGCCTGCGCCCGCCGCGCCCGCTCCGCTACTGCCGGCCAGAGCGAAGGCCACGCCGGAGGCGCATATAAACAGCAGCGCGAGGACGTCGGTTAGGCGCTCCATAAAAACCGCCGGCGCGCTCCTTGTAACCGCGACGCCGTGATGTTCGTACATGAGAAGCGATTTTAATACTTCCCCCATCTTGCCCGGCGTTATCGCCATTATGAACCCCGAAAAAAATATCAGCGCGCTCGACATTCGCGGTATTCTGATATCGAGCTTTTCAAGGTAAAAATCCCACTTGATCAGGCGGAAGGCGTAATTCATCAGCGAGAGAAACAATATGAACGGCCACAGCTTCAGCGGAAAATCCATGAGCGCGCCGGCCACTTTTTTATAATCGGCCATGAAGGCGATTATAATAAATACCGCCGCGCCCAGAAGCGAGCCTATTATTATTTTTTTAACGATAGATTTCTGGTTTTGCATTTGCATTTAATTATTGCTTTTCCTTTTCCGCCGCGGCTTTTTCAAGTATTATTCTTTCTTTTTTCAGCGTCGCGGACGATTCGAAGAGGTCTTTCAGTTTTTTGAAATCAGCTACAGGAACTATCTTTTTAAGCGTTTCGTTATTCCTGGTGAATATCACTTCGTTTTTCTTCTCGTCGTATTTTAACTTAAGCGATATCCTGAAATATTCGTTGGATTTTTCGAACGACTGCGGCAGATATTTGACTTTATAGCCTTCGGGCAGCTTTATGGATACGCTTACGGAGTCGAGGTTGAAATTGTCGAAGAAAAGATCGTATTTGCGGTCTTCCTTGGATACGAAACCCGTGTATATAGACGAAAGCGGCACCGGCACCAGCATATACATATCGCCCAGTTTGGACACGTAGTTCGGCGACTCGAAATCTATCGTGCAGCCCTGCTTTTCGTTGTGGTTTTCGACGTCGGTGAGCGTATAGCCTATGAGCTGCCCGCCGTTGGCTATGCTCGATGCGGTCTGCTCGAAGGACTGTTTGCGCTTGATGGGCTTCAAGTTTTTATAGCCGGCGCGGAAAGACGGGTCCGAACTGCCGTGAGCGAATTCCTGAAGGTGGAAAACGGTCCTGGCGTCGGGCGAGATGCTAAGCGTGAGCATGTCGTCGGTGAAGCTTCTTTCGAATTTATCGCGCGAGATCTCGAAAAGCCCGCCGCCCCCGAAAATTTTGAAATATTTATTGTCCTTATAGCTTTCGGGAATCACGCCGTACGGATAGTATTCCGAATCCGCGTACAGGAAGTCTTTTTCGCATCCGACGAGAATGTTGTCGAAATCGTAAACGCTCATCATGTCTTCGTCGAATTTATATGAATTCTGGTTGGTGCCGAAGTAAATATCGCACTGCAGGCCGGCTTCTTTTAAAAACGAATAAAGCAGGTCCGAACGGTCGAAAAGCGAAGCGTATTTTTCGCTGTAAACCCTCGCCGCGTCGTTGGGACGGAAATCGTCTATGGTGGCTTCCACTTCGACGTGCTTTACATTGGTGGAAAGGTAGGCGTATATTTTAGCCGCTTTTTCCCTCGACGTTTTACAGCCTTTTATGATTTCGCCGAGGTCGCTTTTCATTTTGCCGCTCAAAGCCGTTTTGGGCGAGATCCTTTCCCTGAGGGTTTCCGCTATCTCGTTTAATTTGAACTTCTGGACGAATTTTACGTTCGGGGCGAAATACGAAAACGGCGGCATCAAGGGTTCGTCTATAAAGTCAGGTATATCGCTTTTTTCGTAAGACGCTATAACCGTTTCGCCGGTGGCCGTTTCGTTAATTTTAACGCTTTCTTCGG
>JAKPTH010000289.1 GCA_029571125.1 bacterium | reverse complement strand
ATACCGTAAAAAGCGAATTCATAGCCAATATGAGCCATGAAATCAGAACGCCGATGAACGCCATCATAGGCATGAGCGACATTCTTTCAATGTCCGGCGAGCTCGACGCCCGCACCGCCTCAAATATAAATATCATAAAGCAGGCCGCCGATTCCCTTCTAATGCTCGTAAACGATATTTTAGACATCTCAAAGATAGAATGCGGCCGCCTCGAGCTTGAAAACAACGAATTTAATTTAGACTACCTCATAGAACAGGTGCTTGCTATGTTTAATCCGCAGGCCGTCACAAAAGGAATCAAATTATTTTTAAACTGCGATGCCGACATACCTAAAACTTTAAAAGGCGATCCCGGAAGGCTGAAACAGATCCTCGTAAATCTTATCGGAAACGCTTTTAAATTCACTAAAGCCGGCGAAATAATCCTTTGCATAACCCGCGGAAATAATTCAGGCGGAAAAACCGAATTGACGTTTTGCGTTTCTGATACCGGAATCGGAATAGAACCCGAAAAAGTCGCTTATATATTCGACCGCTTCACCCAGGCGGACGGATCGGTAACCAGAAAGTTCGGCGGCAGCGGCCTCGGACTTGCCATAAGCAAAATGCTCGTCGATAAAATGGGCGGAAAAATATGGGTCGAAAGCGTTCACGGCCGCGGAAGCTCTTTTTATTTCACCGCGCAATTCGAAGTGGCCCGCAACGCTATCTTCGCTATAAACCCGGCGAGCGATTTCAAAGGACGTTACGCGCTGATAGTCGACGACAACGCCACAAATCTTTTCATACTCCGTGAAATGCTTCAAAATTTCGGATTTTCAGTAGTAGAAGCATCCAACGGATTCGACGCCATAGAAAAACTCGAAAAATTTCAGGGCAAAAATAAATTTTCGGTTTTGATAATAGATTATATGATGCCCGGTATCAGCGGAGCTCAAACTGTCCGAAATATTAAACTGAATAAAAGCTTTGACGAGCTTAAAATTATAATTTTAAGCTCCAACGACGTCATCGACGAAAGAAAAGAACTCGAAAATCTCGGCGTGCTGGTAAATTTCAAGCCTTTAACTTCTTCGGCGCTTTTTAACTCGCTGTCCGCGGCATTCCACGACAAAATCCCTTCGTTGAACCCGCCTGGCAGAGAAATCTTTCACGACGGCGAACCGCCGGAAAAATCCGCTCACGCCAAAAAAGCTTTAAAAATACTTCTTGTCGAAGATAATGCGTTAAACCAGCAGGTCGCCTTAAAACTTCTTCAGCTCAGAGGCTATTACGTTTTCATAGCCGACAATGGAAAGGCCGCAATAGAGGCTCTGGGCCGCGAACGCTTCGACCTGATATTGATGGACGTCCAGATGCCCGTACTGGACGGTCTTGAAACCGCGGCCATGATAAGAAAAGGAAATCCGCAGAATATGCAGACCGATATAACCATCATCGCCATGACGGCGAGCGCCATGAAAGGCGACAGAGAACGCTGCATCGCGAGCGGAATGAACGCCTATATTTCAAAACCGCTCGATTCCGAAAAACTATATGAAATGATAGAAAAATTCGGCGGCGTTGAAAAAAAAGAAATGCCCGAACCGCCGGCGGCATCCGCTTTGCAATGCATAAACAGGCATCTCGCTTTAAAAAGGCTCGGCCATATAGAATCATTATACGAAGAGGTCTGCGATCTTTTTATAGACAGCGCTGATAAATATATGGCCGATATGAAAACGGCCTTCAACACTCCTGATATCGAAAAAGTGGCGAGAAGCGCCCATTCCCTGAAATCTCTCGCCGGAAGCGTTGGGGCCGAAACGTTTATGGCGTATTGCAACGAAATAGAAAACCTGACCAGATATAAAGAAGAATTTCAATACGAATTCGAAACTATTTATAAAAAAGCCGAAACTGAATTAAAAACCGTAATCGATTTTCTAAAAAAAAGAACTTTAGAAAAAACTGCGCCTTCTTTTAACTTATAAATACATAACGCGGCCGTTCAACTTGTTTTATAATATTTAGAGCTTAAAATAAGCCAGCTGCCCGCCATTATTAAAAACAACCCGTAATAAAATAAAACGCCCAGCTTTTCGCCCAGGAATAAAAGTGAAAATATCGTAGCTAAAGCGGGTTTTAATAAAAAAATAACGGAAGCGGAAATCGGCGAATACTTTTTTATCGTATTGATAAAAGTTATATACCCGAACCCACTCACCGCAATTCCTAAAAATAACAGAATAATAATATACTTTGCTGAAGTAAAAATCTCGGCAGGCAGAAGCAGGCCTTTCGCCGATATTAAAAGATATGCGGCGGTGACGGCGAGACCGGCAAAAAAAGAAACTATATTTACAATTACAGGCTTGCAGTTCGCCGAAACTTTTTTATTGACTATAATATAAAATGCGAACAGCATCGAAGCCATAACCGCAAACAGCGCGCCGTGACTGATATGAAATCCGTGCCTGGACATAACCATTGCAACTCCGGCGATCCCCAGAACGACTCCTGAAAAACATTTAAAATTAAACTTTTCATTGCCGCTCAGTATCGAAAAAATAAAAACGAAAAACGGGTTGGAGCAGAATATTACGGCCGCCGTAGCGGCGTTGCTGTATTTAACGGCGAGCTGCAGCGAAGACATTGCCAGGGCGATGTTAATAATCCCAAGAAAAGATAAAATTTTAAAATCCGAATAGGAAATTTTTTTTATATCCGAAAGCATATTCTTATGATAAGCGAAAACTATCATAGTTAAAAGACCCAGAAGAAAACGATAAAAGGTAAGTATAACCGGATCTAAAAAAAACATCAAAGGTTTTGAACTTACCTCTAACAAACTGAACAGGATTAGTGTTATACTAAAGTTAAGCATATATTTGCGCTCTTTCTATTTTTATAAACGGAAGCAAAGTATAACAGAATAAAGATAAAAATTCAACTTAACTATAATTAAATTGACATTTAAGTCAGTTTTTGATAAAATCGCCTTATATTTTTTTGCACATTGTCTCGTCTCAACGGAGTGATATATCCACACGGAGGTTATCTATTAAATCAAGGGGGAGTGGATAATGTCACAAAACCAATTAAGTTCGAAAACCATCGGGAGCACGTTTGAAAAAAAGGCCGCTAATATCGAGGTCAATACGGCCGGCCGCAAATCAGTCAAGCATACCGTCGATACGAATCATCCGGTTTACAAAACTAAAATCTTAGTCGTAAACCCCATTCAAACCGAAACGGACTATCTTGACGCGGCAAAAACTAAAATTTCCAAAATCACCGAAATTCTTCCTCTCAGCATTCCTCGCTCTATCGTAGCGATCCTTTTCACGCTGATCGTAATTCCCGTAATCTTTTCGCCCGGTATCTTCATGCCCGATTTTCTCGCCGCGGCAGGCGGCGGAGCTTCCGTAACCCAGTTCAGATTCCCCGAAGCGGTATTCAAAAATTTGAATTTCGACAACCGCGACATTTTAAAGCCGCAGATCGACCATTTAATCTCGAGCTATAACAAACGCCTTAAACACTATTGCCCCGAATCAGAAATATCCAAACTGATAGCTTCGAGAATAATAACCGCCGAATATATCTGGATGAACGCTACAGACGACCTTTTCCTCGATTACATGATGGCACAGATCGCAAGCGTAAAAATCAAACCCTACTTCAGCTATGCACGCGACCGCAAAACGCCCAGCCGCGTGGCTTCGCTCGGAAGATGGGCCACGGAAACCGAACGCATCGATTACGAAAGAAAACTCGCCGAATTCATGCAAAAATATCCCGACGTTTATGAAAAAGCTAATTTCGACCGTCTCGAAAAAATCAACGACCTCATAACCGAAGCCGTTATGACGCATACCTATATCGTAAACGAAACCAAAACGGTAGTTATCGAAACCGAGAAAAAACCCGCTAAAAAAGTGAAAAAATACCGCCGCAAAGCTAAAGCTAAAAAGAGCGAACCCAAAAAAGAAGCCGGCGCATCAAAAAGCGAAGAAAAAGCCGCGGCGCCTAAAGAAGAAAAACCCGCAGAACAGCCCGCAGCAGCAGCTGAACCCGTACCAGCTCCGGCTCCCGCTCCTGAACCGGCGGTAACTCCGGCGCCCGAACCCGCTCCAGCTCCCGCGGCCGAACCTGAAAAACCTAAAGAAGATCCTAAAAACAAATCAAAGGCTAAACCTAAACAGGACAAAAAAGCCGGCCGCGCCGACAACAAAGCGACACCCGCGCCCGCGCCTGCTCCCGAACCGGCTCCGGCTGCCGCTGAACCGCTGCCAGCTCCCGCGCCCGCTCCCGACGCTCAGCCGCCGGCCGACACCAACGCAATGACGCCGCCGCCCGCGCCGGAACCGGCTCCCGAACAGCCCGCAACTCCTTCAGGCAACTAAATCTCAAAATAATAATTTAAAATCAAACACCGTTTAAAAATTAAAGGGGCTTCAAATCGAAGCCCCTTTTTTTATATCTCGCTTATTGAATTTTTGTTCATAATCTGATAAAATAATAAGCTATAAAGAAGCGGCAACGGCGCTATCGTTTTAAACGCTTCTATAATAAAATAGAGAGGTGTTTTTAATAATGTCCGAAACCACTAACAACACTAACGCCAACCAGCATGAACAAAACGCAGAACAAACCATGGCACAGTTCGACGCTTATTCAATCGCCCTTTCTTTTACAATGATGCTCGGCCAGAAAGCCTGGATATGCCTCGGCAAAATAGCCGCCGACCCCAAAGCCGGCGAAATTAAAATCGACCTTCCGCAGGCGCAGTTTTCCATAGACTGCATGGCGGCAGTGCTTGAAAAACTGAAAGGCCGCATCGGCGAACGGGAAGCTTCGGAAATACAGAACATGATAACTAATTTAAGGCTCAATTACGTGAGCGCCCTCAAAGAACCGGATAAAAATTAGATGCAGAAAGTCGCGCTGATAAAAACAAAAACTTACGACAGAAACGAGATTTACAACAATATCGTAAGAATATTCGGCTTTTTCGGCGGAGCCGAAAAATTTTTCGGCCGCGGGGAAAAAGTCCTGCTCAAACCCAATCTGCTTTTCGCCAGAAAATCGGGCGAGCACGTGACGACCCATCCGGAAATAGTGCATGCGCTTTGCCGCATTTTAAAAGATATCGGCTGTAAAATTATAATCGGCGACAGCCCGGGATTTTCAAGCGCCATTACGGTGGCTAAAAAATGCGGCATTTACGACAGCGTTAAAAACTTCGGCGCCGAGTTCGTCAATTTTGAAAAAAGCGTTGAAATAAAGATAAATTCGGAAGATCGAATATTCAAAAAATTTGAAGTGGCCAGGGAAATAATCGAAGCCGATAAAATCGTAAATCTCGCCAAGTTAAAGTCCCACGGCCAGATGCTTCTGACGATGAGCGTCAAAAACACTTTCGGAGTCGTAGCCGGCCTTTTAAAACCGCAATGGCACTTTAAGGCCGGCGTAGACGCCGGCTTCTTCGCTAGAATGCTCATAGAACTCAACCTGGCCGTGGCTCCCGTATTCAGCATTCTCGACGGAGTCTACGGCATGCAGGGAAACGGACCGGCGAACGGCGAAGCGCGCGAGTTAAACATCCTCGCCGGTTCCGTAAGCTCCGTGGCGCTCGATACAGTAGCGGCCGATCTCATTAAAGTGCCGCCGGACGCGTTTTATACCGGGCAGGTGGCGCGTAAAATGAAACTCGACGGCGCTTTTATCAGCGATATAGAAATCGTCGGAAGTAAAAAAGAAGATTTTAACATATCCGGCTTTAAGCTTCCGCAAATGATAGACCTTCAATGGCCGGTTTTAAAATCCATAAGGCGATTTCTCCGCGGATTCAGCCTTCCCGAGCCTCTGTACGACTTTAAAAAATGCCGGTTCTGTAAGATATGCTTCGAAGTGTGCCCGGCTAAAGCTATAGATTTTAAAACCGGCGAATATATCAAATTCGATTTTAAAAAATGCATCAGATGCTTCTGCTGCCAGGAGTTATGCCCGTTCGGCGCCATAACCGTCAAAGAAAGCGTTTTCGACAAATTCCGTAAAATGTTCCACCGAAACAAGCAATCTGCTATTTAGCGAAAAGAGGTCTTTTATGAAAATTTTTAAAACCGTTTTATCATCAGCGTTAGCTTTAGCCTTATCCTTGCTTCCATTCGCCGCCTGCCCGAACTACGCCGCGGCCGAAACCCGGACCGAAGCCTACGGCATGAACGACGAAGTCGCCTGCGGCGACTATATTTACAAACTCATCAACTGCGCGCTCAATAAGCAGGAAGCGAAAACCGACAACTTTTTCATAAGCCTCTCGGCCAGAAATACCGGGCCGGAATCGGGACCCTTTCCGCCTATCGCACTGGTAAACACAAAATCGAAAAAAGAGATAAAACCGGCCGAAAAACTTCCCCCGCTCGACGCCGGAGCCGCGCTGGTTTTAAACCTGAACTTCGCCGTAGAAAAGAACGCGGAATATATACTCAAAGTCAGCGGCGACGCAGAAGGCTACCTTAACGCTACGGTAGATCTCAAAGCCGAAGTGTCGGATCTTAAAAACGAACTCATCAAAGCCGCTGCCGAAGGCGACGCTAAAAAAATCAAGGAGCTTCTTAAAAAAGGCGCTAACGCCAATACCGTCAACGAAAAAAAAGAAACCGTACTCATGCTCGCCGCCGGAAGCGGAAGCTGCGAAGCGGTCAGAATTCTTCTTGAAAAAGGCGCTAATATAAAAACTTCAAACCTTAACGACGAACACGCGCTCTATTACGCCATCGAATCCGGCGATTACGATACCGTTAAACTTCTTCTTGAAAAAGGAGCCAATACTTACTATACCAATTACAGAGGAAAAACGCCTTTGATAGCCGCAAAGGCCAAAGGCGACGACAAAATATACGAACTCGTCAGAAAATACAGCGATAAAGGCTTTTAATATGAGGTTATAAAATGAACATAGAAAAAACGGGCGTTAAAAAAAATAAAGACCTATATAAACTCGCTGCCGGACATATCGACGCCGCAGCCGAAAAGTTATTGAATTTCAGACGGCACCTGCACGCTAACCCCGAGCTTTCCGAAGAAGAAGCCGAAACTAAAAACTATATAATAGCTAATATAGCCGGAAAAGAATATATTAAACTTTCCGAATTCGAAGACACTTTCGGCTTCTGGATCGACGTGATATTTAAAGACGACGGTTACGCTTCAGGAGCCGCGGTCCTTCGCGCCGATATGGACGCGCTGCCAGTGATCGAAGAAACGGGCCTCGATTTCCGCTCTAAAACTACCGCTAAAATGCACGCCTGCGGCCACGACGTACACATGACCGCCCTCTACGGCGCTTTATGCGCCGTAATAGACAACTACGACGCTTTTAAAAATTCTATAAATCTCAGCGCGCTGCGATTCGTTTTTCAGGCGGCCGAAGAAAAATCCCCGGGCGGCGCCTCGGTGCTGGTTAAACACGGCGTTATGCGAAACGTGAAAATGGCCTTCGGCCTTCATGTAATGCCTAACCTTCCGTCTGGCAGGGCCGCTTTGATGGAAGGCCCGGTAATGGCCGCCGTGGACGAATTCGAACTTGAACTTTCCGGCCGCGGCGGACACGGAGCCAAACCCGACGAAGCGGACGATCTTATCCTCCAGGCGTCTGAAATAATATCCGGCGCTCAGAAAATAATATCACGCAAAACAAGCCCCTTTATTCCGGCAGTAATAAGCTTCTGCACCTTCCATGCCGGAAGCGCCAGAAATATCCTTCCGGCGCGCGCAAACCTCTCCGGCACCATAAGAAGCCTCGATCCCATGACCCGTGAATCCCTGAAAATAAAGCTGGAACATACCATAAAATCAAGCTGCGCCGAATTCGGCACCGAATATAACCTCAAACTTATAAACGGATATCCGGTTACCGTAAACGATAAAAAAGCCGTGGAAATTTTCTTCCCGGCCTGCGAAAATGTGCTTGGAACCGGCAACGTTTTAAGCGAAGCCGACCGATCGATGGGAAGCGAAGATTTTTCCTACTACGCCCAACAGGCACCGTCGGCCTTCGTTTTCTTCGGATGCGGCGAAAAAGACCCCGCTCTCAGCTATCCGCTGCACCACCCGCGCTTCAACGTTAAAGACGCCGATATTATCAACGCCGCAAAAACATTCGCGGCGCTTTGCGCTGAATTTTGCGGTTGACCCGCCCGCTTAAAAACGCCCGTCCGCGAACGTTACCGCTTAATTTTTTTAATTATTACGTCGGGCTTGTTCGTTGTAATGCCGTCCAGGCCGTAAGATTTTAAAACCGCAGCGGCCGGCGGCTCGTCGACCGTCCATACGTAAAACTTTAACCCCGCGTCTTTCGCCTTCTTTACAAACGATGCGCTAGCCAGCTTGTAGTCGAGATCCAGGCCGTCCAGATTATTCCTCACCGCTATTTCAACGGCGTCTTCGGCCGAGGCGCCCTGAAAAAATTTCGAGCCTAAAATCCAGTAAGATTCACAGCGCGGTAACGCGATTTTCGCCATGACGGCTACGTCGAGACTGAAACTTATAATGGCCGTATTCTCCCTGCGGCCGGATTTTTCTATCACATGGCCTATAACCTTAAATATCTCCACGCCGCACTTTACCTCTATGAATAATTTCTTGTCCGCCGGCACTATCGCCAGAACCTCCTCCAGCAAAGGTATCTTTTCTCCGGCAAAAGCCGGCGACTTAAACGATCCGGCATCTGCTTTTTTAAGCTCCGCCCAGGCCGTTTCAGCCACTTTTAAATCGAGCGCGCCGCCGCTTATGCGTTTGGTGTCTTTATCGTGTATAACTGCGATCTTATCGTCTTTCGTCAGATGCACGTCTATTTCAACGCCGTCGACACCCGACTCCAACGCTTTTTTAATCGACGAAATAGTGTTTTCCGGAGCGTAAAAAGCCGCGCCGCGATGGCCTATAACTTCAACGGCCAGAACCGGTTGTGCGATAGCTAAAATAAAAAAAATAACGGCTAAAGTCAAAAATGAAAACATAAACACCTGACCTTTCATGCAAATACCTCTGCTCATTAAAATTTTACGGGTTTCTAAAAGAATCTAATACATGCATAAAAGCAAGCCAGGGATGATATATCATCATCCTCGGACCGCTGTAACGCATGACAGCCTTTATTTTATCGCGCATGTCCTTTTTATAACAATGAACTTTGCATTTAGAACACGCCGGCTTATTTTCACCGAAATGACATCTTTCAAGACGCTCCAGAGCGTATTTTAAAAGTTCGCCGCATCCGCCGCAAAGCCCCCCGGCTTTTGAAGCGTCACCGTGAAACGCCCCGCAGTAAATATGAATCATATGCTCGATCGTTTTCTTTTCACGCTCTATTCGTGACATTATAATAACCTTCCGTTGAATTTTATTTTTTTTGATAAGGGAAGGCGAGAGGCCAAAGGCCCCTCCCTTCCCTTAAAAACCCTTCCAACCCCTGATTCGCCTGACGCTTTATGCTTGTGAAGTCCCGGCTTTTCTGCCTTCTTATTCAAAATTCTTCATAGTTTCTTTTTCTATTTCTGTTTTTTTGTTTCTGTTTTTTTTGCGGACGCTCGCTTACGCGCGCGTCCGCGCTGCAATAATGGCCTGCTGGTGAGTCAGCATCAAGTTTTATTATTAGCATTAAGGCTAATCAACCTATTTTTAAGTTGCTTTTAAGCGTGTAGCAGGGGCCAGACAAAATTTTTGAGGGGCGTTGCGGAGGCCCTGGAGCCCATGGATGGGCGGGAAGGGCCGAGCACGAGCGGCAAAAATCCCGGAGGGATTTTTGAACGAGTCCCCGAAAAAATTTGTCTGGCGCACTGCCCACAACTGCCCGCTAAAATGAAAAAGAACTTGCTTTAAATTGGAATAGTGTTTAAATAAAATTTTTATGGGCTTCCTTGCCATCCATGGCATCGGCCTGCGGCCGCTGAGCACGAGCGGCAAAAATCCCGGAGGATTTTTGAACGAGTCCCCGAAAAAATTTGTCTGGCGCACCGCCCAACACTTCCACTTAAAATGCCAAAAAACACCACCTGCCGAATGATAATGTAAACTTATAATGAACACCAAATTATATCAAAAAAAGACCCGATTTAACAACTATTTATTAATTTTTAATTTTTTTCTAAAATCAATCCAAATGACTTCCATTTTATTTTAAATATGTTATAATGTTAAGATATGGACACGGTGATTTTACTTTTTGAAACGTATAGAAAAATCATAATATTCGCTTGCATTTGCGCTTTTACGGCCGCCGCCGCGGGCGGTTATGTATTGTTCGCGCCCGGCGGGCTTTATGAATATTCCGAATCCGTAGAATTTTGCGCGAAATGCCACCTTCATAATTCGCATTACAAAGATTTCAACCACTCCGGCGCGCACCGCACTAAAAAATGCGTGGACTGCCACCTTCCAAATAACAATAAAATCGAGCATTTAGTCTGGAAAGGCATCGACGGAAATAAAGACCTCGTGCTTTTTTTCACCGGTAATTTTTCCGATATGCCCGTGCTGAGCGCTCACGGAAAAAAAGTGGTCCGCGACAACTGCATACGCTGCCATACCGAAGTGGTTTTTAAACTCGACATGGCCGGACGCAACTGCGTGGACTGCCACAGGACTATCAGGCATAAAACTGCCGGAATTTATTAATATTACGTCTCAGTACGATTAATTTGGAACGGACGCCGTTAAAATATTAAATATTGTGAATATTTAATTTTATAATATAAAGAGGTAAAAGTATGAATATCCAGAAAATAATACTTTCGCTTTGCGCGGCGGCCATAGCCGTATCGCTGGCCGTGATATCAGTAGTTTTCATTTACGCGCCTTCCGCCCCGGTCGAAGTCAAAACCGGAACTATCGCCGCCGGCGAATTCGAACCGTCAAAATGGGGGCAGCTTTATCCGCTCGAATACGACTCCTGGGTAAAGACCAGAGAACCCCGAAAATCCAATATGAGCAAATATAAAAAAGGCTGGGACGACGACGGCGTAATATACGATAAATTAAGCGAATTCCCATATATGGCGCTTTTATTCAACGGCTGGGGCTTCGGCATAGAATATAACGAGCCTCGCGGACACCATTATATGATGATCGATCAGAACGAAATAGACGCCTCGCGCGTAAAAGCAGGCGGCGCATGCCTTACCTGCAAAACGCCTTACGCGGACAAACTCGCGCGTGAAACAAAAGGCGCCATATTCAGCGCATCTTATAAAGACGCCGTAAACATGATACCCGAAAATCACCGCCAGCTAGGCGTAGCATGCATAGACTGCCACGACAATAAAACCATGGATTTAAAAGTTTCCAAATGGACTATTTTAAAAGGCCTCGAAAATATATTGCACTCCGGATGCTCTAAAGAAGAAATGCGCAACGTGGTTTGCGCTCAATGCCACGTAACCTATATTATCCCCAAAGACGCCGATATGAAATCCACCGACGTAATATTCCCATGGAAAGGCGGAAAATGGGGCGATATTTCGGTCGAAACGATAATTGCAAACATCAAATCCAGCCCCGCGCATAACGAATGGAAACAGGCCGTCACGGGCTTTAAAGTAGGATTCATACGCCACCCCGAATTTGAATTTTTCACCAGAAACAGCACTCACTTTAAAGCCGGCGCATCCTGCGCCGATTGCCATATGCCCTATAAGCGCGTCGGAGCCAATAAAATTTCCGACCACGACGTAAAAAGCCCGCTCAAAGAAAATATGCGCGCCTGCCTTCAGTGCCACGCCGAAACTCCCGACTGGCTCAGAGAACGCGTAAATTCCATACAGGAAAAAACTGTCGCGCTCATGAACAGATCCGGCTACGCCGTTGCCACTGCCGCAAAGCTTTTCGAACTCGCACATAAAGAGCAGGAAAAAGGAAAAACTATCGAAGTCGCCATCTACGAAAAAGCGAAAGATTATTACCTGGAAGCCTTCTACCGTTCAATATTTCTCGGCGCCGAAAATTCGGTCGGATTTCACAACCCTCCCGAAGCCATGCGCATAGCAGGCGATTCAGTCGCTTACGCATCCAAGGCGGAAGCGCTTTTAAGACAGGGCCTTACCAGAGCCGGAGTGGAAGTGCCGGTAAATATCAATCTTGAATTATCCAAATATATAAACCAGAGAGGAACTAAAAAACTCAATTTCAGGCCGGAACAGGAATTCACAGACCCCACTTCAATACAGGACACTCTGCTGCCCAAAGAAATGAAAGGCCTTTGATCCGCCGGCGGCTGAAGACAAATATATAAGGCTCAGGTGATATATGATTAAAAACGATGTCTGGTTCGTATTATACGTTAAAGACCAATCGCGTTCCCGCGATTTTTACGAAAAAACCCTCGGCATTAAGCCCGCTCTGGACGTGCCAGGAATGTGCGCTTTCGAGCTGGCGCCCGGAATCACTCTCGGCCTCATGCCCGAAAAGGGAATCGCTAAAATACTGGGCGATAAAACTCCCGATCCCGCTTCTACAAACGGCGCCCCGCGCGCAGAATTATATCTGACGGTAGACGACGTCGAGCTGTATTACCGGCGCGCGATCGCGGCCGGCGCAAAGCCCGTCAGCGGGCCCGAAGCCCGGGGCTGGGGAGATATAGCGGCGTATGCCTCCGACCCGGATTCACATATAGTGGCCTTCGCCAGAAGAAACGATCAGCCGGATTCATAACCCATACTTTTTACATATTAAAGTCAAATCAGCTATAATTGTAATATCCGTTTGCGATTTATTTTGCATTTTTCTTAAATTCATGATATAATTTATTGCTATGCGCCATGTAAAAAATTACTCACGAATAAAGGCATTTTCGCTTATAGAAATAATGATAGTGCTCGGCATTTTAAGCGTTTTAACCGCATATGCCATTCCGCAGTATATGAGCTGGTCGCTCGACGCTAAAAAAGCGAGGGCCAAACAAGACCTCGCCACGCTCGCGGAACAGGTTTCAAAATACGAAGCTGACCAGAACGCCATGACGAATAAAGGCACCGTGGAATCGGGAGGCAATGTAAAAATTAACTACGAAGATATACAAAATTCGCCCGATCGCAAAGTTGATTCCGGCGGGCCGAGGGTCAAATATTCCAAAGACGCCGTAATAAGGCTTAAAAGCCTCAGCGAGCTCAGGGGAAAATATATGGCTAATCTTGAAAAACTCCGCGATCCGTGGGGATTTGAATATCAAGTGCTCCCCGAAAAAGGCGAAATTATTTCTCTCGAGCTTTTCGGATATAAAACCCAGGACGGCACTACCATAAAAATTAACGCCGCAGCCGGAGAAAAGCTTCCGGCCAACCTTCCTGCCGGAACTAAAATATTATATAAAAAATTCATCGAAGATTCGCATAAAAAGCCCACGGGCGAGCATCCCAAAATGGTTTATTCGCGGGGGCCGAACGGCCTGGACGAAAAAGGGAAGGGCGACGATATAAAGCACGAATGCAGGCGCTTCAAATACCTTCATTCGATAATAGAAAACACACAATAATTTTAACGAACAGGAATTTTTCAAATGAGCTCTTATTTTAAATCCACAATCAGCGGCTTTAAAGGACGCCTGATAAATTTTTCCATAATGACGGCCATTTTTTCAGGCTGCTTTGCCTGCGGATCGCTTACGCCTTTATATACGCCTTCAGACGCTTCGGCGGCCCAGAAAGACTCCCGCGAAATTTCCGAATCGGACAGCCTCGGGCTTATAATCAAATCCATTG
>JAKPTH010000209.1 GCA_029571125.1 bacterium | reverse complement strand
GCGAAAATTTTAAGCAGTTTATTTTTAACTCAATAGATTCGATCAACGACTATGAAAATTTTAAAGATTTTATGATGTTTTTTGAAGCGGTTTACGGATATCTTAAAAGCCAGCCTGGCATGAAATAATTAATACTCTAATAATTAAATCGTTAAAAACTATATATTAAAATAATAATTTACTAAATTATAAAAATCAAATGAAATTAATAATTCTGGAGGTAAATAATGAGTATTCAATTTAAAAAATTCATAAAAATCAGCGGAAAAATTAAATGTTTAACGGGCCTTCACATCGGGGCGAGCAAAGACGTAATGGAAATTGGCGGCATCGATAACCCCATAATTCGCGATCCATTGACGAATATGCCATATATTCCAGGTTCTTCGTTGAAAGGCAAATTACGTTCATTGCTTGAAATGGAAATCGATGGAAAATTGAATTCTAAAGGAAAAATTCATTCATGCAAAGAGGCCGATTGCCAGATATGTACGGTCTTCGGTTCTTCAGTAGAAGACGCGGGCGACCGCGGCCCCACGCGCTTAATTGTAAGAGACGCATTTTTAACTGATAATTCAAAAGAAAAACTTGGATCATTAAAGGAAAAAGGATTAAACTGCACCGAAGAAAAATTTGAAAATGTAATAAACAGGCTCACATCGCGGGCCGAAAATCCCCGTCAAACTGAAAGAGTGCCTGCAGGCACTAACTTTGAATTTGAAATGATCTACAAAGTATTTGAGCGCGACGGCGACGGCGGGGCAAGCGACGTCAAAATGTTTAAATGGCTCTTACAGGGATTATATATGATGGGTTTCGACGCGCTGGGCGGTTCAGGCTCGCGCGGTTATGGTAAAATTCAATTTTTCAACATAGATAATACTCCCGATTCGGTAGATGTGGAAAACTTAAGCGACGAGAAAGGAAAAACTGAAGTAATCGAACTTAAAGACCTTTATAAAGAATTAACGACAAATAAATAAAGATACAATAATCCGTTCATTGCTTACTCGAGCGAACGAGAGGATGATTAAATGAGTTATAAAAATTATATCATAAAAATAAAAAAAATAACGCCTATCTTAACGGAATTTCAGTCTGACACCGTTTTCGGGCATTTATCATGGGCAGTAAAATACTTATACGGCGACGGCAGGCTTCTTGATTTTTTAGAAGCGTCAAAAACCGGCGAGCCGCCATTTATTTGCTCAAACGCTTTTCCGCAGGATTATTTGCCATATCCGGTTTTAAGCGTAGATTTATCCGATTCCGCTAAAAACGAAATAAATACTATATTCGATGAAGAAAAAGTCCCTTTAAAAAACAGAAAAGTAGTATTTAAAGCGTTAAAAGACAAAAGTTATATACACAAATCTCTTTTAACTCTTTACAAACATGGAATCAACTCTTTGGCCCTTACCCGTGGCATTTTCAAAGGTGAAATTTGCCCTGAATTAATGAAGCCCATTAATAATTTTGACGGCGCGAAAAAATCTGGTTGCGCCGGATTTAACAAATGCGTTTTATTTAAAGATTACAAAGATTCTTCCGACGGCTGTGATTCATTTGAAGTAAATAAATGCCCTGCCGTTGAAGAAAAAAAAATGTTTGCCAGAAAAAAAGATATATGGAGAAACGCAATTAACCGTATAAGCATGACCGTTGAAAAAGGAAAGTTATTTTCATGCGAATATGATTTCTACGATAAATGCGCCGTGCTCGATTTATATGTTAAAATATCCGATTTTTTTAGCGAAGAAGATATTAAAAAACTTTTCGATTATATCTCTAAAACCGGCTTTGGCGCGGACGCTTCAACCGGCTGCGGCGCTTTTGATTTCGATATCAAAGAAATACCGGCGGCCGATATTAAACCCGACGGCTCAAACGCTTTTATTTCGCTGTCTAATTACTCTCCGCGCGCCTCAGACCCTGCCAGCGGCGATTACAAAGTATTTACTAAATATCCTAAAATTTCAGCCGCTCTCGGTCATAAAAATCCTTTCAAAGCGCCTGTGATATTGATAAAGCCGGGGGCCGTATTCAAATTGCCTCAAAACAATCCAGCAAATGAATTTTACGGCCGTATGATAACCGGGCTGACGCCATTCATAAAAAACGATTTAAATATTGATATAGTTCAATGCGGCTTGACCTATCCATATTTTATAAAGCTAATTGAACAAAATTCAAAAAAATAAACAAGAGCGAGGTGTTTATGAAGTATCTTAAAAAATATAAATTCAAATTCAACTCTATAACGCCAATCCATATAGGCTCCGGCGAAAAAATAAGCATATTCGACTATAAAGTATTCGAAAAAGAATTAAAAGATAATGAAACCAGAAAATCTTTCGATTATTTTCTCGGAATATTCAATCATGCTAATATTTACTGTTCGTTAAGCCTGGCTGATAAAATAAAGCTAACTGCTCTCGCTAAGTCTGATAAACCTCAGGATATAATCACGCTTCGTGAAATGCTTGCCGAAAATGCTAAAAGCAAAGATCATTTCCATTATAAATCTTTTGCCCACAAAGATTTTTATGATCATTACATTAATAAAAAAAACCAGCTAAATAATCAATGCGGTTTAAATTTATTCGCCCGCAACGGTTTCATTCCTTATGTACCGGGCAGTTCAATCAAGGGCGCTATCAGAACCGGAATATTAAATTCCTTATTCAACGCATGCGATTCAAACAGATTATCCGATATAAGCCGCAGGGCATTTAGTAAAAGGGGAAGCCCTGACGCTCGATATGCTGAATTCAACATATTAAACGCTTTAGATAAAAACGATAAACCTAAAATCGATGACGACCCATTTGGCGGCTTATTAATTTCAGACGTCAATTTGACTAACGGCGATATCTTTGCATGCAAGCTCGATAAATACAGGTATAGCGAAAAAAAACAGATATTCGACGTATTGAGCAATCAAAAAAACCAGAGCGGTATGGAGTTAAATTTCGAACTCGCTAATTTCAAGAATAAAACTCTTGAAATAATAGTTAATTCAAAAAAATTTAAATTAGGGCATGACCAACTTTTAGTATTGCTTGACTGCTGCGATAAATTCACCCGGCGTGTTTTAGAAGATGAAAAAAAAAGACTGTTCGACAATAAAGACTCCATGGCTCGCGAAACGCCCTTTAAACCTTCTGAAATAGCCGAAAGTTATAATGCGGTTAGAAGCACAGCGTCCGGTATCGATAAGGGCAAATTTTTATTGCGAGTAGGCTTTAGCAGCGGCTATGACGCGACCACGATCAAAAAAATACGAAATTACTCCGAGCCAAAGCCCGGTAAAATGGGCATGGGCTGGGGTTATTCTAAAAACTTGTTCCGCAAGAACCCTCTCGGTTTCGTATTACTAGAACTTGAAAGCGAGGAGTAAAATTGAAAATTATATTTATCGCCAATATAGGCAATTCCGACGTTTATTATAACGGCCAGCGGGCCGCGGACAATGGGATGCCAAGAACCGCCGGAAAAGAACTACTTGACCACTGGCAGTCGAAACGCGAAAAAATAAGCATACCTATTATAGAGGCGGGGCTCGAAAACGTTAAAAACTCGACATCGCTGCCTTATGAAATCTGGTTGTTTTGTACCGATCAGCCCTCCACAGTGGCGGACGCTCATCGTAACAAAGATACTAAACATTTCGCCGAAATCGCGCAGAAAAAAATTTGTGAAATTTATAAATATCAAATTGAATCTATAAAAATAATAACTATAAGCGGAAATCCATCAAATTATGATGAAATGATGGATTTTTACGATAAATTTTTCAACGACACAATTCCAGGCAACTCAATTTATAAAGACGCCTTTTTCTTTTTTTCGATAACCGGCGGAACCCCTCAAGCTAACACGGGTCTTCTCGTTAACTCCGTCAATCATTTTGAAAATAAGGGCCAGGCCGTATATGTATCGGAAAAAAGCGGCGCCACGACGCTCGATCTGGTAAGCAAAGTAATAAATAAAAAATATGCCGCGCTCTTATGTACGATGGTAGATAATTACGATTATGCCGCCGCCATCAATATTATAGACGAATGGGGACGGCTGCCAGAGCATATAAAACTTCTTACCCAGGCCAATCAATATATTTACGATCTTAATTTTTTGGACGCAAAAACTTATCTGGAACAGGTGTGCGTCAAATCGCCAATTGACGCCGTTACAAAAATCAAACTAAGCACAAAAATTTTGCCGGAAATAAAAGATTTGTACGAATGCCAGATGAATATGGCATATTATCAACGCATAAGTAAAAACGAAAAAAAGGATTTAACCGAAGAAGAGCTTAATAAATTAAAAAATTCGTATGTAAAATTATTAAAATTCTGGTTCGATAAAATGATCGTTTCATGGAACAATAATAATTTTTATGAATTTTCAGACCTTTTATTCGGCATGATAGAAAATATAGCTAAATACATGATTATGCAATACATTGAAATTCCGGTTTTAAAGCCTTACTTCTATGACGTTAAAGCTAAAATGCTCGCCGTCGATGGATTTGAAGAATACGCTAAATTGAAAAAAGTCTTTCTCGACGGCGAACCGAGCAATTATATTTTTAATATTTTTCTTCAATTTTTAGTCGAAAAGCAAAAATTGAAAGAAAAATCAAAGGTAGTAACTTCATTTATCAAGCCTCTTATGGTTATTAAAGATAAAAGAAACGAGGCCGTTCATTTATTCGGCAGCTCTTCTGAAGAGCATTTTAAAGACCAGAACCTCGAAAAAAATTATCAAGGCTTAAACATCATCGAAATTATTCGCGATAACTATAATAAACTCGATATCGTTCCGAATGAATGCTCTATATTAAAAACGATTAACGGCTTAATAACCGAAAGCATTTTGAAATTCTCTAAATAAATCCAGGGCCTGGTTAAATGTGATAAAAACAGGGGGGGACGATGATTAATGATTTGATCGAACAAGCCGAATGGCAGTGCGCCAGCGGGCAGTACCAAGACGCTCTCGCGAAGCTTTCTGAAGCGATCGACCTTAAAAATTACGACGGCGGTTTGCGCGAAGCTTATCTGCTGTATTCAAAAGTTCTGTTTTTGTTAGAGCGCCGAGCTGAATCTGAAACCGTTTTAAAATGGCTTTCGATGAACGCGCCGTCAGAAAATCTATATAAAGAAGCGCTTTTAGAATTTTATAACGACTCAGGTGAAGTAAAAAAAGGCGCGGAACTTGCAATGGCGCTTATAGATTCACTTTCGCTGCTTTCCGATGAAAAACTTTTTATTTGCTTAGATTTACTTGAAATTAACGGCGCGTACAAAGAAGCTTCTATTTTTTCAGAAAAGCTTTTAGCTGCTGGCGCTGGGGGCGATGAACTGAACGAACGGCATCAAAAATTGTTAAAATTGTCGCGAGGCCATGAATATAAAAATGCGCAATTTCAATATGACGAAAACGGAGTCAATGAATTTTACAAACTTTTCAGCGGCCGTGAAAATGTATTCGCCAAACAGGTCAAGCTTCAAAATGGCGAATACGGCTATCATCCGGTTTATGAAAAGATGCGGCCGGAACATGTCAAAATGCACTTTGACGGCGATATAACTCTCGGCAGTTATACCGTAACGCTCGATAACTCATGTTATTACATGGCAATAGATCTCGACGTAAGAAAAGCCTATCAATACAAACTTGAAAAAACAGGGCGACAAGCGCTTCTCGGCAAAATGAAAGAATCGCTTCGAAAAATAAAAACCATATCCGAATTTTTCGGGTTAAAACCTGTTTTTGAATTTTCAGGCAATAAGGGATTTCACGTATGGTATTTTTTTATGGAGCCTCTTTCCTGTAAAATAGCAAGAAAGATAGGTTATTATATAATTTTTAAACTGGGCGTGCTGCCGCTTGAATTTTTATTCGAAATATTTCCAAAGCAGGATGAAGTAAAACCAGGCGGTATCGGCAATTTAATTAAACTTCCGTTTGGCATTCATCTTAAAACGAATACTCGCGGAGTGTTTGTAGATGAAGCTAATTTCGACGTATCCGGAGACCAGTTCGACTATTTAAAAAAAATAAAACGGCATACTCGCGATGAAATCGACATGGTCCTCGGCCGTATAGCCGAAGATAACCGTAATAACATAAACAAAAGCGCACGAGGAAAAGGCATCGAATCTGGCGATTACAGTGTTTTAAAATCGAAAAACGCGGGAAGCGCCGGATGTGAAAATGCCGATGACGAAGGTAAATCCACTCTCGCGCCCGAAAAAGAATTTAAAACGCTTGCTATATCGGTGCCATACCCTCAAAAATTACCCGAGATGATTCAGAATATGCTGTCGCGGTGCAAAATATTATGGAGCATAGTCCGCAAAGCTAACGAACAGCACATATTAAATCACATCGAAAAACATGTTTTAATATATTCATTGACTCCGCTTGGCGAGGCCGGCCAATTATTCGTTCACCAGACGCTTTCAAAATGCGCGGATTACGATCCTGAAAAAGTGGGCCGCGACCTGAGGGCGGTGCCGCCGAATCCTATAAGCTGTCCTAAAATAAGAAAATCGATGAAAGACCTCGCGGAACTTGTCGGGTGCCGCTGTATATTCGAACTGCCGCCTAAAACCTATCCTTCGCCTTTAATATATGCAAATATTTTCCCGCACTCCGAAGAAAAACTGAAAAACGCTGCCGATCGGAGTTATCAGGACCAAAAACTTATAGCCAGCAGCTACAAACCCGATGATATGGATATAATGATGTTCAAATTCGAAGCGGTAAAAGCTGAAATACAAAAGCAGGAAGCTTTAATGGCAGAGATAAAAGACTCGATGGCAAGGCTTTTTAAAGCCGGTAATTTCAACCAGATAGAAAGTCAAACCGCTAAGTATGAAATAATTTATGAAGCCGGAGGCGGCTTTGAAATAATAAAAAAAGAAAAAGAATGACGGGTATATAAATGCAGCAGGAAGAACGCACGCTATATGTGGCCGAACAGGGCGCGACCATAGCTAAAACAAGCCACAGGATAGTAATTAGAAATACGAGTAACAAAATAATTCAAGAGATACCTTTTTTTAAAATTGAGCAGATTATCATTATAGGAAGAGTTAATTTAACGCCCGATATGATATTCGCCGCCTTTAACCGCGAGATTGACGTTGTATTCGTAAGCCGCGACGGTCGATTTAAAGGCCGGTTAACGCGCGATAACCAAAAAATAGTCAATTTAAGGCGCAAACAATATGAGCGTTCGGGCGACGACGAATTCCGTCTATCTATAGCTAAAAGCATAGTAGCGGGAAAACTGAAGAACCAGCGCACGATTTTAATGCGTTATAACCGCGATAAAAAAGCCGATGTTGCGCGTGAAATTATAGCGATGAAAATATCGATAGATTCGGTCGATAAAGCCAAAACTATAGACGCTTTGATGGGGCTCGAAGGCATAGGAGCTCGCTCATATTTTTCAGGGCTTAAATGCGTTTTAAAACAGGACCTCGGTTTTAAAGAACGGGTCAAGCGCCCTCCTAAAGATCCCGTTAATGCGATGTTGAGTTTCGGCTATACTTTGCTTTCTATTTACGTAGAATCCGCGGTTAACGTAGCGGCGCTCGACCCTTATATCGGCTGCCTTCACGCTTTTGAAGACCGCCGTAAATCGCTTGTTCTGGATTTGATGGAAGAATTTCGACCCGTGATCGTGGATTCGGTAATATTGAGCATGGTCAATACTCTTGAAATTACGGGCGCCGATTTTTACACTATAGAAGGCTGCGAAGGAGTTTTTTTAACCGATGAAGGGCGCGCAAAATTTATCAAAGCGCTCGAACGCCGTTTCGCTTCAGAAATTAAAGTAAAAGACGAACATGATTATTCATACCGCGGCCTGTTCAAACGGCAGGCGATGCTCTACAGAAAAGCCGTTCTTGGTGAAAATATAAATTATGAGCCTTACTTAATAAGATAGAACCCAAAATATATTATAAATTGAGAATATAGTTATGTTTTATATAGTTTGTTACGATACGCCTTCAAATAGGAGGCGCCGCAAGATGGTAAACGTGCTTAAAAACCATATCAGGCATGTTCAGAAAAGCGTTTTCGAAGGGCATTTAACTAAAGATAAATTCGATAAAATGTCTGAATTGCTTGAAAAAAATATCGATCCGGCCGAAGACAGCGTACGTATTTATGAACTGCCAAAGGATATGGTTTTAAAAATTAAGGCTTTCGGGCAGCCGCCCGTTATGGACGACCCTTCATTTTACATGGTATAATAGTTGCTTTAAGTACTGTATTAAAACTATAAATTAAGATATCGAAAGGCTGATTTAGATTGGACCGAAAAATTATTGAAAAAATCGAAGAAATAAAAGCGGCGCGGCTCGAATGGATAGAATCATCCAGGCGAAATAAATTCAATTTCGACGCCATATTATCGGGCCTTTACAAAGACGCTTCGCATTTTATTTTCGAGATCATACAAAACGCGGAAGACGCCGGGGCTGACTATATAGAATTTTATTTGCGCGAAGGCGGTCTTGAAATAATTCATAACGGGCGCGAATTTACGATAGAAGATATAGATTCCGTAACGAGTATCGGCAACAGCACTAAAAAAGAAGATTTAAACTCCATAGGAAAATTCGGAGTAGGCTTTAAATCGGTTTATGCGGTAACTTCCACGCCGGTAATACAATCCGGGTCCTTCGATATTATTATAAATAATTTTGTACTGCCACAAATAAATTTGTATAAGAAATCTTTTGAAAAAACGCGCATAATACTTGAATTTAAACATAAATTAAGAAGCGCGGCTGAAATTTACGAAAAAACTCGCGCGCGGCTCGACGCTTTAGAAATAGAAACGCTTTTATTTTTAAATAATATCAAGCGCATAAAAATAGACTACGACGGAGACTATAAAATTTACGAAAAATCGGTTAAAAACTTCAATAAATCTAAAAAAAATTATTTTATTATAAAATTATCCGGCGGCATCAGCCAGTCTTACTTATTAACCGTGAGGCCATTTGACATAAATGGCAGGGCACTTGAAACTAAAATAGCTTTAAAATTAAAATACGACGAAAAGGGGTTGCCGGTTTTATCGCCTTTAGATAAGCCGGCTAAATTAACCGTATTTTTTCCGACAAACGAAGACACTTATCTGCGCTGCCTTATTCACGCGCCTTTCAAAACCACGCCCTCCCGGGACAATGTGCCTTTTGGGGACCCCGACAATTTTAAAATCACCGAAAACATAGCGCAGCATTTAAAAGAACTCGTGTCATTCGCTAAAGATGAAAAATTATTAAATCTCGACTTTTTAAATATATTGCCTTTATCCTATTCAAAACGCGGGTCTAACGATTTTTATAAAACCTTATTTGACGGCGTTAAAGAATACTTAAGAACGGCGTCCGTATGGCCTTTAGAAAATGCTGGTTACTGCTTCGGCACGGCGGCAGATTCTCTTGTGGCCCGCGAACACGAACTTATCGATTTTTTAGAATCGGTCGATTTGAGAATGTTATTTAACCGTAAAAGCTGGCTGAACCGTGAAATATCGGCCGAAAGGAACCATGAGTTAAGAAAATATGCTTTAAGCGAAGCTGGTGCGGACGAAATTCGCTGGGAAGACGTTCTAAAAAAATCTAAGCCTGAGTTTTTTAGCCGTCAGAGCGACGAGTGGCTAATTAAATTCTGCCTTGCGATGCGCGAAAAGCACTCGCTGTCGTCTTTACTTAAAAAAACGGCTTTTATAAGGGATGAAGACGGCCGCCATCTAATAGCGTTTAACGACCAGGGCGCGCCCCTGATTTTTTTAAGGCCGCCCGACAGCCGTATATATGAAGATAAATACCGCTTCATACACCGCAAAATAATTGAAAACCATGATGCGGCAGTTTTTTTAAAACAACTGGGAATTAAATCACCCGAGCTTATCGATGAAGTCAAAAACATTACAATACGCGCATATTCTTCGCCTGTTGATTATTTAGATATCGACGCCGATGTTTACGAGAACGGCCTTCGTAAAGCGGCCGAAGCGTTTTATAAAGCGCGTGAAAATGATCTGGCTGAACTGATCGAACTTCTTAAAAATCACGAATTCATTTTAGCACGGTGCGCGGTCAATGAAGATAAAAGGCTTTTAAGACCTTCGTTCCTCTATTTAAACAACGAAAATATAATTTCTTATTTAAGTTGCTTTAAAAATAAAAATTTACATTACATCGACGAGCGGGTATATGAAATTTTTGAAGAGCATGGAATAAAAAAAGACAGGTTCGAGCAGATATTGATAAAAGCCGGCGCGCGTGAATTTCCAATAAAACCTGCCGAATTTTATTCGGTAAAAAACGAAATAACCGAAGATATTTTAAGCGCCGGCGAACGCGAGCGCCTTCGTGGAATACAGGCGGGAAGCCAGATTGAAGCGGAAAAAATCGGCGTGGAAATCGTAAAAGACTATCAAATACTCTGGCTGGAAGAAATATTAGACAATATTAATATAGATAACTCCGCGGGATTGTGGAATTTATTATGCGAACTCGGCGAGTATTATAACAAATCAGCTTATGAATGGAAATCAATCGAGAAAACTAGAGGGTTTTTCAATAGAATAAATATAGAAGCTGGTTTTATAAAAACCCTTAGAAAAAGAAAATGGCTGTTTGATAAATCCGGTATTCTTTGCTCGCCTGGCGAAGTAAGCGTAATGAATTTAGCGCATGAATATAAAATAAACTTAAAAAATGAAAAAGTGACTAAATTAATAGGCGTTCTTGAATTTAAGAGCGAGCCGATCGACATATTAATGAGCATGTTAACAAGCGAAGAAAAAAAGGCTTATATGATGGCCCAGAAATTGTTTGCTGAAAATATAGATGAATATGCTATAGAAAGTTACGTTAAGTCCAGAATTGAATCTGGCGGATTTTCGGATGAAAATATTCGCGGCGAAGATATTTTATCCGGCAAAACTGGCGGCGCATCAAGCGAAGAAAATAATTCGGGCGGCTTAAACTCTAAATTAAAAGACCGCTTAGGAGAAGAAGAGCTTGAAAATTTAATTAATGAGTTAAAGCAGAAAACGGCAGGGCTTGAAAAATATAGTTATGAATGGTTTTTATCATCTATAGAGCACGAGTATTATATCAACTTAAAATACTCGAAAACCAAAGAAATAACCATTTATTTTTATAAAGTAGAAAAGCACGGCGACAGTTTTATAATATTAAGGGACGCTTCGCCTTACATTCCTTACAACATAGAGGATATGGGCGATCTTGAACTAAAATTATATTCACGCGGCGGCGTTGAAAAAAAGATAAAAATTGAAGTAGTAAGCAACCGCGAAAGCGCAGTTAAAATTAAATTAAGCGACCACACGCAATTTGCCGGCGTTAATCCGGCTGAAATAGCTTACGCTAAACTTGAAATAAAAAATTTATTGTTTATTTTAGAAAGTTTATATGAATGTTTTCTTAATTTAAATTTTGAAAAATCTATTAATTTAAAAGATATAATACCTGGCGGTTTAAACTTTATTTACGGCCCGCCGGGAACCGGTAAAACTACTTTCATAGCTGATGACATAATAAAAAAAGCCGGTGAGGCCGGCCGGCGGCCTTTAAAACTTCTAGCTCTCGCGCCCACTAATAAAGCGGCCGACGTATTAACCGCTCGCATTATAGATAAATGCGGCGGCAAAGCGCCCGGCTGTTTGACGCGTTTCGGCACGACCGGCGATAAAGTCATAGAGGCGTGCGGCGCCGTCCGCGGCAAAGAATTCAATATCTTCAATCCATGGCCTGATGTTGTTATAACCACCATAGCAAGGTTTTCATACGACCGCTTCAAAGATTTCGCCCTTAAAGATTTCAAATGGGATTATATCATAATAGACGAAGCCTCGATGGTTATGCTGCCGGCAATCGTCTATGTATTATTAAGGCGCGGCGGCGACGTTAAAAAAATAATAATAGCCGGCGATCCCATGCAGATACAGCCTATCGTGCGCGCCGATTCGTTAACGGAACAAAATATCTATTCGATGATCGGCCTCAAAGAGTTTGACCCGGCCTCTTTTCCGGCGGGCCATGAAGTAACCATGTTAAAAAAACAGTATCGCAGCACGCGCGAAATAGGTTCGATATTCAGCAAATACGCATATAACGGAATGCTCGAGCACG
>JAKPTH010000206.1 GCA_029571125.1 bacterium | reverse complement strand
AGCGGCATCATCAACGGAAATTATATGACCGTCGCAAAAAGCGCGAGCGCGCTCACGGTAACGGCGGTCGCCAGCCCGCCGCCGGTAGCTCCGGCCACTGCGATACTTACAACTACCGCAGCTGCGGATCTTTTCGCTTTTAATTTAAAAGCGGACGTTTCCGAAAACGTTAAATTAACCAAGTTAAATATAACCTACGACGGCCTTTCCAACAATTTTGACGCCAACTCCATAAAGGTAACTTTCGGAGCTCCGTTAAATAAATCATATACCTCCACCAATATAACTTTCAGTAATAATATTTTCACGCTCGCCATACCCTCTTCAGATAACCTCTCTATCACCAACGCCGGAGTGGACGTTATGGTCAACGGCAAACGCACTTCTACCGCCACTTCGGGACAGCAGTTTTCGCTGAAGATAGGCGGCGACGGCGACGCTTCCGGAACAGGCGTAAATAGCGGATTGCCCGTATTCTCAACCGGCATAGTCAGCGGAAACAAATTCACGATTGACGCTGTAAACACAAGCATTCTCGGCGCTTTAAACGTCGTGGTGAGCAATACCGAACCCGCAGCGGCGCAGTTCGTAGCGGCCGGCCAGAGGCTTTTAGTCGGAAAAATCGACCTTCAGACTAAAAAATATATCACCAATAACTTCGCCGACAGCGTTAGAATCAAGTCCGTCACATTGACGAAACCTGTAGCCGGAACGGATGTCGCTGACGCGGATATAACCAAGTGGGAGCTCACAGACGGTTCAAGCACGTTCACCGGCTCATACACCGCGGCGGGAAAAATCAAATTCGACAACATGAACTACGTCGTCCCGCCGCCTTCGGTAGATGCGGACAGCTTCACCACCCAGAAAACATTATCAGTTTATGCAACGGTTAAAGATAGCGTTAGAAATAAAACTCTTTCATTTTCCGTAGGCGTTGTCGGCGACATTCCTTCCGACGGCGCTTTATACGGAAACGCGGCAACGGTAACGCTCGGAAACAACGCCGCCAACGCTCAAACCCTCGACGCAGGCAAGCTCGTAATGACAGACGACACCACCACCAACGGAACCGCGCTTAATAATAAAGGCAGCGCGAGCATCGGCGATGTAAACGTTCCGGTATTAGGACTCAATATAATCAACAACCAAGGTTCCGGCGGCGCCGCCACTTCTCCCGAAGACGTTTATATCACTCAACTAAAAATTACAAACGCAGGCACAGGCGTTCTGGGCACCGATATAGATTCCTTAAAACTCTATGAAAAAGACGTTACGGAAACTTTTATCGCGAACGCCAGCCTCATGACCGATACCGCAACTTCGCAAAAGTACTTCCAGTTCAGCGACAGCCAGCTTTATAAAGTAATTAAAAACGCCGCCGCCAAGAATCTCGTAATTAAAGCCAATATACCCGCCACGGCTTCCAACGGTAAAACCATCAATTTAAAAATGCTTTCAACCGATGTGACTGGCAAAGGCTTTAATTCCAACGTTACCCTGCAGGCCGCTGCTCCGAGCGTGGCAAACGTTACCGGCAAAAACATAGTCATAGGAACCAATTCGCTCACCGCCACTCTCGATTCGCTGTCTCCAGCCGCCGCCAATTTCGCGCCCGACGGAACGGAAAAACTTTTCGCCGTTTATAATGTGGCAACTGGTACAGGCGAAGACGTCTCCCTTACCTCGATAACTTTCACCATGCCTAATGTCGGCGGAGTCAACATTCCCGCAGGCGATATATCGGCTCCCAAACTCGTAATAAATAACACCACATACAATTTAACCAATGCTCACCCAAGCTATACTTATGCCGCTCCCATCGCTTTAAGTAAAAACACTAATTACAAATTTTACCTGTACGCTACCGTAGCGGCTTCGGCGGCCAATCTTTCGGGCTATTTCACTCTCGCCACCGGCGGACTCGTAGGTACGTCGAGCATCACTTCGGCCACGCTCAATTCCGTCAACAGCCCTGCAGGCGCTTTAAGCTCCGCTGCGCAAACGACCACGGGCAAAGTTACGCTCGCTAATTCCGCAATAACTCCCGCTGCCGGAAATATCGTAATAGGCTCTACCAACAACAACTTATTCACTTTCACACTTAAACCAACCACAGAAAACGCCAAAATCGATTCCATAAAAATATATATGGACAAAGGCAGCATAACGAGCGATATCGACGAAACCATATCCAATCTGAAACTTGCGTATAACACTACCGCAAATCACGCCGACGACGCAGTCGTAGCCATACCAGATCTTGCCGCGAACAAATCAGTTTCAGGCAATTACATAACCTTTAAGGCGCTTTCAGCCATAGCTCCTTTCAATGGCCTCGTAAAAGATACCACATATCACATAACGCTCATAGGAAATATTAAAACAACTTC
>JAKPTH010000195.1 GCA_029571125.1 bacterium | reverse complement strand
GATATGATTTCATGCTTATCGGCATATCAGGATTTTACCATAGGGTTAAGCTAATGTCAACTAAATTACAAGGTAAAATATATAATATAACTTGTTTTTATTATCATATTTTGATATAATTTCGACATAAAAACCTCCGGTATATTACCTGCCGGTTAACACACGCGTCGCGAGACGACGGGAGAAAGACATGAAAAACAACGGTATTGACTTCATTATCTTCGACATGGGCGGGACTCTTCTGGATTACGATCCGGTTCCGGCCGAAACGATGCGCGTCATAAGGACTGAAAAAATAACGGAATTTTTAAATACGAGAGGCTATTCGTTCCGTGAAAAAGATATAGAAGAGTCGCTGATTACGCCCTACTACGAATTAAATTTCATAGAAAGCGAAAGGACGCTGCGCGAAGTCAACTTATACGACTGCGTCAGAAAAGGTCTCGAAAGGCTTCGCGTCGCCGAAGACTATTCGCTGTGGATAATAAGCCTGGTGCACAGGCTTTTAAAAGAAAACCTGATAATATACCCCGGCTCTATGGAAACGCTCGAAACGCTAAGCCCTGATTACACGCTGGGGCTTATTTCCAACACCACGATACCCGGCGTGTACTTCGCTAACGATTTAGAGGAAATAGGCATGGCTAAATTTTTCAAGCGCTCGCTTTTCACCGCCGACTGGGGTTTCAGAAAGCCGCACTCTTCGGTTTTTTACAGAATGCTCGAGCTGCTCGGCGCGGAGCCCGCCCGCTCTCTTTACGTCGGCGATTCCTTTAAAAACGACATTTTCGGGCCTCATTCGATAGGAATGAAAACCGCCTGGATCAATCCCGAATCAAAGCCGGCGCCAGGAGCTTACGCGCACATTAAGCCCGACTATATTATTAAAACAATAGGCGAGCTCGCCGGCGCCATCGGCGGCGGAGAATAAGGCGCCTTTCGCCACACGGCCGCCGTAACGAAAGAAGGGGTTTTCAACCGGTTCGATTTTAATTGACATTAAGCCGTTTTTTTGTTAAATTAAATACTTAATAATTATTATTGGAGTGAACGTTATGTATTATCTTTCCTTTCTTTTTCACCTATACCAGCCGCCCACGCAGCTCGGTTTCGTTATCGACAGAATCACCGAAGAATGCTACAGGCCGCTCACCGATCTGTTCACGAGCTCGCTTTCGCCGCGCTTTACGGTAAATATAAATTATTCGCTGACCGAACTTCTGCTGCAGCGCTCGCACCACGACGTGCTCGAAAACCTCAAAGCGGCTCTTAATTCAGGCAATCTCGAATTCGTAGACTCGGGCGCCTATCATCCGATATTTCCTCTTATCCCGGAAAGCGAAGTCATAAGGCAGCTTAAAATTAATTTCGACGGAAACAGGGCGGTATTCGGAGATAAATATAAGCCGCGCGGAATATTTCCGCCTGAAATGTGCTACAGTTCGCGCATATCTAAAATCGTTAAAAAAATAGGATACGACTGGATAATAACGGACGACCTGCCGTATTCCTATTATGACAGCGCCATTCCTCATTGCACCATCGCCGAAGCCGAAGGCTGCGGCGTTTTTCTCCGCAGCAATAAATGGTCCAACGACATCTCTTTCCACCAGTGGAAAGGCGCCGAATTCTTAGAAAAGGTCGAGCAAACCATGAGCGCCGAAATAGGCGAGAAGGACGGCTATATGATAATCGCCATGGACGCGGAAACATTCGGACACCACCATAAATACTACCACGAAAAATTCATTCATTCGCTCATGCACGCCGTTAAATCCAGAACCAATATAAAGCTAGCCACCATATCGGAAATCTTCGAAAAATTCCCCATGAAAAAAGCTTTCGTCCCGCCGTCCACGTGGAGCGCCTCGATGCAGGACCTTTATTCCGACGACCCTTACCCTCTCTGGCAGAGTAAATTCAATCCAATACACCACAACCAGTGGCAGCTCACCCACCACGTGCTCAGAGCCGTAATACGCAGCGGAGACGAACGTTCGCGCGGGCTCATGGACAAAGCGCTTTACTCCTGCCAGAACTGGTGGGCGTCCCTGCATAATTTCGACCCTTCGCAAATCTACCGCGGGGCATATCTTCTGCTCGACACGCTGGAATCGGCCTCGGGCGCGCTCAACGAGCCCGAAACGCTCAGGCTCGGCCGTGAATTATACAATAACCTCGTCTATTCGGTCTTCGCCCGCATCAACGATAAGGCGCAGCAGTAAGAACCGGAGCGGCGTCGTAAAAAGTGGTCATTATAAAAACAGAACAGGACTGATATAAAATTGATTACCGAAGTTTCCATTAAAAACATTTCTCTGGCCGACAGCATAGAGTTCGATCTGGGCGAAGGTTTTAACGTTTTCACCGGCGAGACCGGAGCGGGAAAATCGCTCGTGATATCGGCCATAGCTTTCGCTTTCGGCATGAATTCCGACTTCGTTAAATTAAAAAAGGAAAACGAAAGCGCGCAGGTAAGCGTAAGCCTGTCGCTTGCTCCAGCGGAGCGCGAAACGCTCTCGCGGATACTCGAAGACGGCGCGGTGGAACTGGACGAAGACGAAATAATAATAACCCGCTCCATCGCGGCCGATTCCAAAACCAAAAACAGCGTAAACGGGGTTAAAGCGCCTGCGGCGCTTCTTAATAAAATCGGCAGGGCCGTAATAGAAATCTCGGGCCAGAACGACGAGCTGCTCCTGCTGGAGCCGAAAGCGCAATTCGAACTTTCCGACCGCTACTGCGGCGAAGAGCTCGCCGAAGCCAAATCCTCTCTTCTGGCGGAGTGCAGGGAATTAAAACGGCTCATCAGCGAGCGCGAAGAGCTCCGGCGTTCGGAAAGCGAACGCGAAAAGCAGATGGACCTGTATTCTTTTCAGGTAAACGAAATCAAGAGCGCGGCCCTCTGTGAAAATGAAGACGAAGAGCTCGCGGAGCGCGTAGAGTTTCTGAAGAACGCCGAAAAAATAGCGCAGATAAAAAATGAAATCCATACGCTGCTCGACGGAACCGACGAATCGCCTTCGCTTTCGGCTTCATATTCGCGCCTGGGCAATTGTCTTTCCAAAATAGCCCAATACGATCATTCTTTCGAGCAGACGGCCGCAGCCGTCAACGACGCATATTATCTGCTCGACGACGTTTCAGATGCCATAGCGGGGCTTTCTGACAGGCTGGATTATTCCGAGGACGAGCTTAACGAAAAAATAAGCCGGCTTCAAACCATTTCACAGCTGAAACGAAAATACGGCTCAACCATAAGAGAGATAAACGAATACCTCGAAGACTGCCAGAAGAAACTCGCCCAGCTCGAAAATTTCGAAGAAAATTACGCGGCTATCAACTCGAAAATAGAAGAAATATACCGCCGCTACCTGGCTATCGCCGAAGGCATATCCGAAACGCGAAACCGCAACAGGGAAAAAATCGAATCGGCCATAAACGGAGAGCTCGCGACGCTGGATATGAAAAACGCCAGTTTCAGGCTGAATATAAATAAAATCGAAAATTTCGACGAATCCAAAGCCGGCCCCAACGGCCTGGAAACCGTCGAATTCTATATACGCACCAATCCGGGAACCCCATACGGCCCCATCGCCAAAATCGCTTCCGGCGGCGAAATGTCGCGTATAATGCTGGCGGTAAAAAATATTTTATCCGCATATTCCAGCGTTCCCACCGTGATATTCGACGAAATAGACACCGGAATAGGCGGCTTCACTTTAAACGCCGTCGGCGAAAAGCTGCGTTCGATAGCTTCGGCCAAACAGGTGATCTGCGTAACCCACTCGCCAATAATCGCTTCTTTCGCGGCGCATCATTATCTGGTGAAAAAAGAGATCGTCAACGGCGAAAAGACCCGGATCGGCTTCGTGAAGCTTTCCGGCGATCAGATCGAAAGCGAAATAGCCAGAATGCTCGGCAACGATTCCGAAATAGGAATTTCACACGCCAGAGAGCTTATCGGTAAAAACAAGCAATGAAAGCGTTAAACGGCGGCGGCGCCTCGAGCGATACCGGCATAAGCGCCAGGCGCGAGGGAAACGACCTGATCATCGCTTTGTCCCCGGAGGCCGGTTTCACGGGCGGCGTTAAAGAGTTTATAAATCACATCTTCGCGGGCGCGCCCGATAAAATAATCGAAAAAGCCCGGAGGCTGTCATCGTGCGCGGATCCGGCCGAAAAGCAAACAGCCGCAAAACGTGATTTTTTACTTGCCGGATTTTTCGAAGGTCCCGGACCGTCCGCCCATAGCGGCTTCGCAGACCGCCCCATGCGCAAAAACGCCGGGCTTATTATCGAATACGAAGACGATTTCATTGCGGTGCTGAACAAACCTGCGGGAGTTAAAATACACCCCGACCGCGAAGGCGATACCGATAATCTTTGCGCTGCGCTCGACGCTTATTTTCGCGCTTCAGCCTCGCGATCCGCCAGGGCATATCCCATACACCGCCTCGACATAGGCACTTCGGGGCTTATAATATTCGCCAAAGACAACGTCACATGCGCCATCCTGGACCGCGCCCTGTTCGAAAACAGGATAGAACGCCGCTATACCGCGGCGCTGGAAGGCCTGCTAAAAAAGCGCGAAGGCGAAATAAATTTAGCGATAGGCCGCGACAGGCACGTTTCGAATAAATACAGGGTTTCCCCATCAGGCAAACCAGCCGTCACCCGTTATAAATTAATCCGCGCCGACTCCCGGCGAGGAATCAGCCTCGTAGAAGCCGTCCTTGAAACGGGCCGCACTCACCAGATAAGGGTGCATTTTTCTCATATCGGCTACCCGCTCTGCGGCGATTCGCTTTACGGTTCGAGGCATCCGCTTTCGTCCGGAAGGGAATTTCTGCTGCACTCGTCTTATTTGAAATTCATCCATCCTTATAATAAAAAGACGGTCGAGCTGAGCTCGGCCGCCGAATTTAGCGATCCCAAATATTCTATCAGATAAAGCGTTTTGACTCTACGAAACTCTTTCGTTTTCTTCCTGTTCGCGGTACTGAAGCTCGTAAAGCTTGTAATACATTCCGCGCATCTTCAAAAGTTGCTCATGGCTGCCGGTTTCTTTGACCCGGCCTTTGTCGAGAACTATTATCCTGTCGACGTTTTTGATGGTGGAAAGCCTGTGGGCTATGATTATGGAGGTACGCCCCTTAAGGACTTTTTTCATGGCGTCGCGTATCAAAAATTCAGTTTCGGTGTCCACAGACGACGTCGCTTCGTCCATTATTATTATGCCGGGATTGAAAGCTATGGCCCTCGCCAGGGCCAGCAGCTGGCGCTGGCCGACCGAAAGGGTCACGCCGCGTTCGCCGACGGGCTGGTTGTACTTCTGCGGAAGCTTTTCTATGAACTTTTCCGCGTTCACATAACGGGCGGCGGCCCGGACCTGATCGTAAGAGAGCTCGGGGTTGTTCATTCTTATGTTTTTATCCACGCTCGCCGAAAAAAGAAAAACGTCCTGCTGCATGATGGCTATATATGAGCGCAGGGAGCTGAGATCGATCGTCTTTATGTCCACGCCGTCGACGGTTATCGAGCCCGACTTGATATCGTAAAAGCGCGCCAGAAGGTTTATAATGGTGGTTTTTCCGGACCCCGTCCTGCCGACTATGGCGACCGACTCGCCCGCCTTTACTTCGAACGAAACGCCGTGCAGGATCTCGTCGTTCGGATTATATTCGAAATAGACGTTATCGAATTTTATATCGCCGCGGAATTCCTTTATTGAGACGGGCGCCGGAGGATTGGCAATGGCCGCGGGAGTGTCGAGAAGCGAAAAAGTCTTTTCGCACGAGGCCATAGCCATTTGAAATATATTGTATTTTTCGGCGATATCGCGGATAGGTTTGAAGAAGCGGTTAATGTATTGAGTGAACGCCACCAGAACTCCGAAGCCTATCGTCCCGTCCATCACCTCGCGCCCGCCGAAATAAATAACGGCGGCGATCGCCATGGCGTTGATCAATTCGATTGAAGGAAAAAACATGGCGTTCTGCTTTATCGACTTTATAAAAGTGTCGCGATTTTTGGCGTTTATGGAATCGAATTTATTAAAATTAGCCTCTTCGCGGGTAAAATTTTGCACTTCGCTCATGCCTGAGACGTTTTCCTGAAAATAGGCGTTTAGCGCCGCCTGGTTAACCCTGGCCTGGCGGTAAGCGTCGCGGGCGTACCTGCGGTAAATCAAAGTTATAAGGCAAAGCACGGGCAATATAGAAAGGGTTATGAGGCCCAGCCTGAGGTCAAGAAATAACAGCATCAGCGCGATGCCGCCGAGCGAGAAAAAATCGCCTACGATAGTTACAAAGCCTGCGCTCAAAAGGTCGTTCAAGGTTTCGATATCGCCGACTACGCGCGTTATAAGCCTTCCGACTGGGTTTTTGTCGTAAAACGAAAAAGAAAGCGTCTGCATGTGGGTGAAAAGCTTTATGCGGAGGTCGTACATGGCGTGCTGCGCCATGAGATTGATCGTATAGGTATGCAGAAACTGGAACAAAAAGTGGGTTATAGGAACGGCCTGGTAGAAAAAAATTATTTTGTAAATTTCCGCCGCGCGGTTTTTTGCGATATAATCATCGATGGCTATTTTGGTAATATACGGCGGAAGCAGGTCTAGAAAAGTAACTATAAAAAGGAAAAGCACGGCCAGCATCATGTAGCGCATATAAGGCTTCACGAAAGAAAAAAGCCGCCTTACGAGCTTTGCGTCGTAAGCCTTTCCCGTTATTAATTCGTCATTAAACTGACTCATTGGCCACCTGCATGTTTTCTATCTCGAACTTAAGTTTCTGTTTCTGGTAAGTTTTAGCGTAAATGCCGTTGCCGGCGATAAGGCTCTGGTGAGTGCCGCGCTCGACGATCTCGCCGTTGTCCACCACGATTATTTCGTCCGCGTTCATAATCGACGAAATCCTGTGCGAAACTATAATGGCGGTGGAATCTTTCATGAATTTTTCCAGGCCTTCGATAATGGCTTCTTCGGTGCGGTTATCCACGGCCGAAAGAGTGTCGTCGAATATCAAGATATTGGGATTTTTTAATAAAGCCCGCGAAATGGCCAATCTCTGCTTCTGGCCTCCGGAAACGGTTATTCCCCGCTCCCCTAAAAGCGTTTCGTACTTTTCGGAAAAATCTTCGATATCTTCTTCGATCCTGGATATCGAACAGAATTCGCGTATGCGTTCTTCGCCAGCCGCCGGATCTCCGAACTTGAGGTTTTCGGCTATGGTGTCCGAAAAAAGAAAAGGCTCCTGGCGTATATAGCCGATCGAGCGGCGCAGGAGCGAAACCGGAATTTTTTTTACGTTGACGGAGTCGATAAGCACTTCGCCTTCGGCGGCATCGAGGAATCGCGGAATCAGATTGCATATCGTGCTTTTTCCCGATCCAAGCGGCCCCGTAATCGCCAGTATGCGCCCGGCCGGCACTTTGAAAGAGACGTTTTTCAGGGCCGGGACTTTTTTTCCGGGAAAAGTGAAAGACACGTTTTTAAACTCGACATCTCCGCGCAGCCCGGCGATAGAAGCATCGGTTTCTTTTCCGTCGGATATTTCAGGGACCGCTTCGAGTATTTCGCTTATACGCCCCATCGAAGCGATTCCGCGCTTGTAAATATTCACGAGCCAGCCCAGGCCGAAAAGCGGCCACGCAAGAAGCATAAGATAGCCGGAAAGAGCAACCAGCTCGCCGAGGGAGTTTGTCTTATTGATTACGCCCATGCCGCCGAAATAAAGCAGAACGTTCATCGAAGTTCCGGAAATGAAAAATATTATCGGCTCCTCGATTCCGTTGACTTTAGCCATGAGAACGTTGTATTTCACGTAATCCTTGGCCATCTTGGAAAACCTGCGTATCTCGTTTTCTTCCTGCCGGAAAGCCTGTATGGTCCTGATGCCTGTAATGTTTTCCTGCACGCGCGTGGTCAGCTCGGCAAGCTTTTGCTGCATGCGTTCGTAGGTGCGCTCTATGAGATCGCCCACGAAATAAATCACTATAGTCAGAAGGGGCATCGGCAGAAGGCAATAGAGCGTCAGCTTCCAGTTGATGTAAACCATAAGCGAAAGGCTTATGGATATAAGCGTGATGGTATCGATGAATATAAGGGCGCCCGGCCCGACGAGATCGCGCACGGCGTTGAGGTCGTTGGTGCCGCGGGAAATTATGTCTCCCGTTTGATTTTTAAAATAGAACGAAGGCTCGAGTTTTAAAAGATGCGCGAAGTAATCGTTTCTGAGGTGATATTCGATCTTGCGCGCGACGCCGAAAAGGTTCACGCGCCAGACGTAGCGGAAAACGCCCTGAAACACCGCCGCGAATACTATAAGCATGGAGTAATTAAAAACCACCGAAAGTGTTTTTTCGACGCCCGCGTTTTTATAGGCGGGAATAGCGTCTATGGCGTCTTTTATGATCCACGGGATCGCCAGGCCGAAACAGTCGGTTACTACCAGCGAGAGCGCGCCAATGAAAATCTCCTTGCGGTAATTGATTAAATGCCTGTGTATGGGCTTGAATTTATTTAAAAACATCGCTGAAATTATAACACAAGCGAGGGCGCGAGTCAATCAAAATTATGCGGGGCCTTAGCCTAAGGCCATAACCAATCCGAATATAACGCCGAGAATGACGGATATATAAGGATTGCACGTCATGGCTCAGCCGCCGCCGGTCTGAACCGAAAGAACGTTAAAAAGATATCCGACCGCCCCTCCGGCGGCCATTGCGAGCAGCACTTTATAATTCATACTTCCCCTCCTTCAGGCCGTCACGGCGGTCTGTGAATAATATAACATTTTTATATTTAACTAATCAATATTATTCTAATATACAATATTCATTCTACTACATTTCAATCGATTTGTCAATATGGCTGACGTTATTTTCAGGCAGCGCCCGCCGGAAAATGACCGCCAAAAATAAAAAAAAAACCGGAAAAAGCAAAAACGCCCTGCGCAAGACGCCTGGCGTTTTTATTTTTATATATCGATCTCTTTTTTATTTCATTAAAGCCGGATCAGTTATAACGCTGAACCGCTTCCGAACCTTCATATATCAAAAACAGCGAAGGGAAAACCTGGTAATTGCCGTTT
>JAKPTH010000190.1 GCA_029571125.1 bacterium | reverse complement strand
TTCTTTTTCGAAAGTCATACTTTATTAATTTTGTAAGTTCAAATTATACGCTTAAGGAATTTTTGTGAAAAAAAACGGAACATGCGAACCAAAATATAATAAAGGGATGATGATACCGCTCGTACTCGCCCTGATCTTCCTTCTTGCTTTGATCGTATGGCCGCTCAATAATTATATGCGGCACGAAAGGAATCTCGTGGCGCGCATGCGCTATTCGGCCATAACCGACAAAATGGCTATTTCAGCGGCCAATGAAGCTTGCGCATGGTTCAACTGCTGCGTTTTAAACCTTCACGCTCTCCTTGACGCGCCGCCCGCGTCTCTTTCCAGAGCTGAAAAAGCCGTCATGGCACCGGTCATGGAACCCGATATAGAAGGGCTACGCGGCATTCTGGGCGAAAAAGAGCTCCACTCTTTCGATATCATAAAAGAATCCGGCGGCCGGCTCAACTCGGTTGAATTTTATTACAGCGGCTTTAAAAATTACTTCAAAGACAATCCTTCTTCCGACTATGAAAACAGCTGTTATATCCCCGCCGACCCGTTCGAAAGGACAGGCGGGCTTATGATCTCCGCGAGCGTTTCATATAGAGGAATCACCAGGGTTTTTACGACACGTTATGAAATAAAAATCACGAACACCCTACCGCCGGTAGTATCAGCGTTCACGTTTTTCACCAGAAGCCGAAATCCGCTTTCCAGCGAAAACTCGCTTGTCATGGAAGGAGCCACGTCGCCTTCGCGCTGGCATCTCGGTCCGCAGGGAATAATATACGAAAACCAGAGCGCCAGTTCATCCTTAGCGGTACCGCTCATAATGGTCCATCATCCCGACGATATAGCCGTTATAGACGGCTATTGCCCGAACCATGAAAAAATCAGGGAATACTTGCCTCCGGATCCGTCGGTGACGCCGGTTACCGCAAATTCGTACAGGCCTTCGATGGACGGACGGGGCTGGGTTTATTTCGGAGCGGAACCTACCCAGGCTTACATTTTCAACATTTCTCCAGGAAACGCAAACCCGCAGGCAGTAAAACCTTATTCCGACACTCAAAAGCACAAATTTTACGGCAACGGCTTTTTAATGCTCGAATCCGACCTTATAGCGCCGGTGAACGGTTCTCTCAAAGGCTGCTATCCGTTTCCGCATTCGTTCGAATCAGTCAACATGCCTTCGGGCATAAGCGATTATGTTATCAGAATATTAAACAGCGGCATTTACTGGATAGCCAGAAGTAAAAATTTTCCGCTTAAATCTTACATGCTTGGAAATTACTACGCTCTGCGCCCCAAAATCAACGATTCTTCATCAGTTTTACAGATTTCCGGCGATCTTCAGCCCGTAATGTTCATGGGGAGCGGAAAGCCGTCGCGCTACCTCGACAGGCGCTCGCCGACGATAATTTTTGGAAAGGCTTTCCGCTCGTTCCTTCAAATAGGGTCCGTCGCGCAAAACTGCGTCCACGCGCCCGGAAGCAAAGGCTTCGATTTCATGAACGCCGGCCTTCACAAATATCCGTTAGAGGCCTGTCCCGACGGTGCTCACCCTAAGGTAGTGAATCTTCCTTACTTCGAAATAAACCGTAACACCGGGCTTCTCGGCACTAACGCCTACATGCCGTTCGGCCATCCTACATGGCATGAACATCGTATAGTGGACGATTTCAATGG
>JAKPTH010000177.1 GCA_029571125.1 bacterium | reverse complement strand
AGCGCAGATTCTCGAGTTATTCGAAACTGAGCTTGCAAAGACCGTAACGATCGATCTGGAGGCAATTGCGAAATATCGTGAGATGAAGCATCTGAAAAGCCAGATGCAGACCTGGGCAGTTAAAAAATTACAGTTAGAGGGTTAATATGGCTTACAGCCGATGGACAAACAGCGTCTGGTACACATTCGGAACATCCAGAAACGGCGACCTGCCACAAAAGCGTTCAGACTGGTACTTCAAGATATTTTGTGACAGCCTTGAAACGATAGGCGGTTTTAGCTACGACGAGTTAAAAAACGACATCGAAAAATGTATTGGGGCCGTTAAAAACGACGTTAATCCAAACATTAAGCCGCCTATTACCGAAAAAGAGATAAACGAATTAAAAACATATATGCTTGAATTTGTTGAAGAAATAGAAAAAGACGAGGATATATGAAAATTCTAAAAATATACACATTTAAAAAAAGTGGGACAACCCAGCCAAGGAGGCTGTTATGAGCACCACGACATTAAAAGTCGACGCTAAAGGCAGAGTTATGTTACCGCTTGCAATAAGAAAAAGCCTGCGTATAAACGCTGGTGATGTTTTATTTCTAGAAAAAGAAGAGACGGGAATTCGTATTACTAAGGCCGAAAACCCTTATGATATTTTAATAAAAGATGCGATCGAGCGGCACGAAGCCGGCAAAACCATAGGACTCCGAGCGTTCGCGAGAAAAAACGGGATTAAGCTTAAATGAGCGATCCGACGGCTCTCCGATCTATCTTTTTTTATAAACGTCTTTGCGAGAATCAATATCGATAACGATTATAACAAATTTATTTTTTTCGATTTTAAAAAGAATTCTAAATTTGCCGGTGCGAAGCCTGAGAATTTTTCCTTCATACTTGCCATAAACCAATCTGATGTCTGGCACGTGATCAAGGGTGCCATCGTAGAATTTAAGCATATCGATAAAACTGTCATCGATTTGTTTTTTTACCTTGGCACCAGCTTCATCTATGAATTTTTCGGCTCTTTTAGTGAGTTTTATAGTGTAATTCATATTCCGAACTAATTTCCAGATCGTCTTCGGTCAAGTTATCTAATATCTTTGTTATTTCTTCGTTTTCTTTCGGATCACAGAATTGCGCGGACCGCATTATCTTAAAATAAGTAGTGTTCAACTTTTCGTCTTTTATTAATTTTTTTACCGCGTCTTCTATGATTTCACCAATACTTTGATTTCTAATTTTTTTTAATTCCGAAAGAATAGACCAAATATCCGGCGATATGGTTAAATTATGCCTCCCTTTCGTTAAATTTTTCCCGTTATTCATAATTCTTCTCTCCTTTAATTTAAGCATCCGCGGCACATAATCGAATTTGACCGCCGTTATTTATATGCATCTATACACATTATACACACTATGCGTAACGTTGTCAAGGAAAAATTTAATCAGTAGCAGGAAACACCCGAACCAGCCTTCCCCCCTCCCCGCCACAGTCCTATAAAACGCATACCACGCATATAAAGAACCGCAAACCCTTATTAAATCAAGAAAGTAATGAGTCGCGGTCACCTATCTATCGATTCAATCGACACTTACAAAACATACATTTCATTTCGCTTGACAATCCGGCCCAATTCGGTTAAAATATACCGAATTGGAAGGCCAAATTCTGCCGAATCAGGCAGAATCCGGCGAGCCA
>JAKPTH010000287.1 GCA_029571125.1 bacterium | reverse complement strand
GGCTTTCCGATGCGATTTATGAATACGTTTTTTCAGGCTTCGCCATATGCATGCTCGAAAAAATAATAAAGAAAAAAATAACGGCCGGCCCTAAAAAAACTCTGATAAGCGCCGCGGCGGTCTGGGAAATTTTCACCTCGAAGCTGGCGTTTTTTCGTCTGCCCCAGCAGCACAGTTTTTTAAACGATCCTGATAACGCCGACATAGCTTCGATGTTTAACCTGATGTTCGATTCGGTTTACGAAGATTTAAAAAAAGATATTGCCGGGCTGGACGATTTAAAACACAATATAGGCTTATTCGTGCGCGAGGTGCTTGAAAAATCTTTGATAGAAGGAATGCTCCTTTTTATATCTTATGAAGAAGTTAGACGTACTGCAAATAATTAACCGTCCGTCTATCACCGGCGGAATGGAATTATACACTTTAAACCTGGCCCGGGAATTAAGAAAATCGGGCCATAACGTAACTTTAGCGCTGAGAAGCGGCACCGAGTTTTATTCCGCCGCACGCGCGGAAGATTTTAAAACCATTCCCATAACCCGGGGCGGCGCGCTCCAGCCTTATAATATTTACTCCATTTCACGCTTTCTTCTAAAAAATAAATGCGACATACTTCATGCTCATACCGGAAACGATTACTGGCTGCCGCTTCTGGCAAAATGGCTCACGCTTTCGTCCGGCGCGCGAGTATTCGTTACGCGCCATATATTATCCGCGCCCCGAGGCTTTTCATCTAAATTTTACTTTCAACACGTAAATACCGTGTGCGTTTCAAAAGCGGTTTACCAGACTATGCAAAATTTCAGCGCGCGCGGATCTAAAATGAAGATGATATATCCCGGAATCAAGCTGGAAAACTTCAAGCCTTCAGAAACCGAACCTTCATACAGAAATAAATTTAATTTTTGCGCGGGCGACTATGTTATAGCCGCCATGCATAAATGGTTCGAAAAAACCTTCGTCATACTCGAAAATATCCTGAAGACCTTCGGCGACGTCAAAATAATAATAGCCGGAGAATTAAAAAAGAACGAAATAGCGATGATAGAAAGCTCGCCTTATAAAAACAGGATTTTCATCTGCGGCGTTATTAAAAATATGGCCGAATTCTACAGCTCGGCGAACATGTTTTTATTTCCGAGTTTCGACGAGGCTTTCGGTCTGGTAGTGGCCGAGGCCATGGCCATGGGGCTCCCGGTCGTAACCGCTTCTACCGGCGGCGCTTCTGAAATTTTCGAAGACGGCTCATGCGGCTATAAAGTAGATATAAACGATACCGCGGGTTTCGTTTCGGCGGTTTCTAAAATTAAAAACGATCCGGCTTTATCCGCAAAACTTGGCGAAACCGGCATAAACCTCGCCCGAAACTACGATATGGCCGTTACGGCCGCCGAAATGCAAAAAGCTTATTACGAAAGCCTCGGTTAATTTTATTAGTGGATAGTGTAGAGTGGATAGTGAATAGTTAAGGCTGGGGCTCGCCCTGCGAGCTTTATATATAAAATATATAAAAAGCCTCTTAAAATTTCAAAAATTCCTTTAGTTCTCAACTCTCCACTATAAACTCTTAACTTATTAAAGTATTTTACGCTTACGATATTAGAAAGAAAAATTTTTTGAAGGGAAGGGCCTGACATGAGTAAAAAAACTATTTATTATATTATGACCGCCGCCGGCGCCGGATTCATACTTTTAGGCCTTCTTTTCCTGATAGCGGCCATGGC
>JAKPTH010000152.1 GCA_029571125.1 bacterium | reverse complement strand
CTCTTTTTTGAATTTTTCAAATTCTTTTTTTTGAAGTTCTGTTATAACTGGCGGTTTGCCTTTTTCGTTCCTGAATTTTTCGGGCACGTTGCCGAACGATACTATTCGTTTTTCCACTTCGGCCGCTATTTCCTGAAGCGTATTCATGTCGGTGCCTTCAGGTGGCTCTATATTTACATAACAGGTAGTGGGATTCATCGTCGGGAAAAATTCGACGGGCCTTTCAATGCCGGTTCTGTAAAGCCAGAAGCAGAAACAGAGTACCAGTGAAAGAAACGAAGTGGCCAGAACCGCGAAACGCGCATTTAGCGACAGCCTTAAAATATAGCCGTAAGTCGAAATTATAAAACCATAATTCTGGATGGGCTTTTCGCCGGCGTTAAGAAACTCTTCGGCGTTAGCGGAATCGCCGCTCGAAACGTGCCTTTTCACTTTCATGAAAACCGACCCGAATACGGGATTGATTACAAGCGCGACGAAAAGACACGCCGTCAATGTCACTATGAGCGTCGTGGGAAGGTAAAACATGAACTCGCCCATGATGCCCGGCCAGAATAAAAGAGGCAGGAACGCGACGACCGTAGTCAACGTGGACATGACGACAGGCATGGCGACTTCGCCGGTAGCGAGCATGGCCGCCCTTATCCTTGGAACGCCCTGGCTCATAAAACGGTAAATGTTTTCTATTATGACTATGGCGTTGTCCACGAGCATCCCGAGCGCGAGAATGAGGCTGAAAAGCGTTACCATATTAAGAGTGATCCCCATGGCCCTTAACGCGATGAAACTCAAAAGCATGGAAAGCGGTATTGAAATACTTACCAGTACGGCGTTTCTGAATCCCATGGAAAACATGAGCACTATTATTACAAGCACCAGGCCCGTGTAAATGTTATTTTCGAGATCGTCAACCATCATTCGAACTTCTTTGGAGCGGTCCATGATTTTAGTTATTTTAACGCCCTGCGGAAGCTTTTGCTTATCGAGCATGGCGAGCGTTTCATCCACTATGTGTATGATATTTTCGCCGACCCTTTTTTTGACGTATAAGTTTACCGAATTTTTAAAATTGAAGCTCGAACTGCTCGTGATGTCTTTATACGAATCGTTTATGGAGGCGATATCGTTTAAGTAAACGGGCGAGCCGTTCACTACCGAAACTATAAGATTTTTGAATTCCTCGATATTTTTGAATTCGCCCGGAACGCGTACCTGATAGCGGCCGTCGCCCATGGAAATATTGCCGCCGGAAACGTTCTGGTTTTCGGAAGATATGCTCGTATAAAGCGACGTGAAAGGAATGCCTTTGCCGGCGAGCTGGTCCGGATCGACTTCTATATGTATTTCACGTTCGCGCCCTCCGGCGAGCTCCACTTCGAGGACTCCTGGAATGGCTTCTATGTCGTCTTTTATATTGCGGGAAATTTCCTTTAACTCGCGCAGCCCCATATTTCCGGAAATTGCCAATACGAGGATCGGCATTTCGGATATGTTTACTTCGAAAACGGCCGGATCGTCTTCTAAATCAGAAGGCAGTTCGCGTTTCGCCGTATCGACTTTGTCTTTGACCCATTTTACGGCGTCGTCGATATTGGTGCCCGTGACGAATTCCACTACTATAAGGCTCGAGCCTTCGCTCGATTTGGATTTTATCTTTTTAACGTTTTTGACGCCTTTGAGCTTTTCTTCTATCTTGGTGGTTATCGAAGTTTCTATGTCGCTCGGCGCCACTCCGCGGTAATTTGTGGATACGAAAACATAAGGAATTTTAACGTCCGGCTCGCTTTCGCGGGGCAGCTTCAAATAACTTATCAAACCGAAAATGACTATCATTATTGCCAGAACGAAAACGCTGACGCGGTTTTTAACTGATAAATCGCTTATATACACAAAATTCTCCCTTTAAGGCTAGTTGATGACTTTAACTTTAGAACCGTCGGCAACCAGCTTATGGCCCTTGTCGATTATCCGCTCTCCGGGCTTCAAGCCGTCTATTATGTGGACGTTTTTTTCCTGAAAGGAACCTATTTTCAACACGCGCTTTTCGGCCTTGCCGTTATTATAGGCGAATACGTAATATTCGTCGTCGCCCGGAATTACTGAAAATATTGGCAGAAGCACGGCGTTATCGTAAGTGGCCCGCACAATCCTGGCTTTGGTTATCATACCGGGAAGAAGGCGTCTGTCGGCGTTATCCACTTCGATTATGAGCGGGTAAACCTTGGCCATATCTATCATCGAAAATACGATGTTTTTAAATTCGCCGCTGAACTCTTTATTATCGAGCGACGGCACTATGAATTTTATAGTTTTAAGCTCCCTTACGTGCGCTATGTCTTTTTCGGGTATGCCAATATTGACTTTAACTTTAGATATGTCCACCAGCTTTGCCAGTTTCATTCCGGGAGAAGCGATTTCGCCCGCTTCGGAGAATTTTTTATCGACGATGCCGTCGAATGGAGCGATAATATCGCATCTTTCAAGATTTACCTTCATGTTTTCGTAAGAAGACTGCTTTATGAGATAATCGTTTTTCTTGGATTCATGGCTGGAAAGATTGATGGCGTTGCCTTTTAAAAGCTGCTCGGACCTTGCGTATTCGCTTTTCGAGAATTCGTATTCCGATTCGGCGCGGTTGAACGCGATCTGATAATCGCGTTTATCGATTTTTACGATTATATCGCCTTTTTTGACCGTATCGCCTTCTTTTACAGTGAATTCGAGGATTTTACCGGAAACCTGCGCGGAAATATTGGCTTCGGTATTAGGCGATATGATGCCGGGAAGCTCTACCACGTCGTCGAAAGGCCTGCCTTCTATAGTTTTAACCGTTACTTCCACCGCCGCTTCGGAATTATCGGTTGCGGGTATTTTGCCGTCTTTTTCAGTGGCCATATAACTGCAAAGCTCTTTTCCGGGCTCCACGAAATCGCCGTTTTTAACGAATACGTTTTCAACTTTGCCGTATCCCTGAGATAATACATATACAGGCTTTCCGGCAGAATGTTTAAGTATTTTAGATTGTATCATCGGTATTAGTATGAAAAGGCCTGCCGCTATGGCTAATGGAAAAAACCACAACATCCAGCCCTTTTTTTTGAATTTTAAAGAATTGTCGCCGGCAGTAACGCCGCTATTTTCGCTGTTACTCATAAATGTAACGCCAACCGCCTTTTTAATTTTTAAACTCGTTTTACGTTAAAAATATAACATTTAAACGACATGCCGCAATCATATAACTGCGGCACATCTTATTTTCAAAAATATATTGTTTTAAGCTGTTTTGATATATTTCGCTTTTGCGTGGAAATTATTATAGTTCTTTTAACGCCGATACGAAATCTATCTTCTTTTCGGTAATTTTAGATAATTTTTCAAGCACTTCGGATATCGTTTCCAGCTGTTTTATATCGTTTAAGCCTTCTATTTCGGAGGCGAAATTTTTAAGCCTGCCGACAGTTAATCCGCCGTCAGATTTGACGGATTTTTTATATTCTCTTTTGACTTTTATCACTTCGCCTGATTTTTCAACCGGTTTGAGGGCCTTTTCTTTTGAAGGTTTTCTGCCGGGTCTGCCCTTTTTCTCTTTTTTGATTTTTTCGGCCTTAACGGTTTTTTCTTTTTTAGCTTTTTTCTCTTTTCCGCCTTTTTTCTCTTCGGACGGTTTCGCGAAAGCTTCCTTTAATTTATCGGCGAAAACTTTTTTATCTTCGGCCGTAAAGTCGATCTTTCCGGAAAATATGTCTTCGGATAAGCCTGAAAAAGCCGCGAATTTTTTAACCGTAGAAGCCGAAACGAGACCCTGCCTCGGGCCTTTTGAAATGCATTTATACCAGGCGCTTCTGGAAATTCCGGCGATTTTTTTGACTACGTATTCCACCTTATCCGCCGCGTTTTTTTTGATTATATCGCTTATTTCTTTATACCTTTTGGAAATTATTTCTTCTCTGCCGGTCGTGACACATGTGCTTTTTCTCATTGAAAATCTCCTTTGATTTTTAGTATTTTTGATATTTCATGTTAATTGTATCACAATCTTATTATTAATTACAACTTTTTTTTTAATATTTACACAAAAAAATCTTTATTTTTTAAAAAGGTTTTTGATTTTATTTAAAAACCCTTTTAAGCCGGCGTTATCAGGCGCCTGCGGCGTGTCGCAGCGCTTATTTAAAAAATCCATGCATTCGTCGATCTTTGTATCATTGGGGCTTATATATTTAGCTTTATAAAAAGTATTCCTGGCCTGTTCGTAATTTTTCATTTCGATAAGGCACAGGCCTAAATTACATAAAAACCCTGCGTTAGAAGGCGCTAATGAAACCGCGTTGTTAAAGAGCATCATAGCGTCTTCCAGCTTGCCTTTTGAAAGATATATCAGGCCGAGCTCGTTTTGAGCGTCAGGAAATTTCTGGTTGATCTGGGCGGATTTTAAAAAATTATGCTCGGCTTCGTCGATATTTTTAAGCTTTCTTAAAGCGATGCCGCTCAGAAAGTAAGCCTGCCAGCACTTGTCGGTCATTTCGCTAATCTTCGCGCATATGCCCAGCGCTTCGTTTTCTTTGCCGGAATCTATAAGGGTTATCATTTTTTTTAATTCCGCCCTTATTTCATCGGTCAGGGCGAGGTCGGGATTGTGTTCCACCGCCAGATTATAATTTTTTTCGGATTCTTCTTTA
>JAKPTH010000147.1 GCA_029571125.1 bacterium | reverse complement strand
AAGAAGAGCCGGCGGCTCCGGCGCCTCAAACGGCGGTTACGGCCCCTGCAGTCTCCAAATTCAGAAGCGAAAAGGCTCTCGAACTCGTGGAAAAGTTAAGAAGAAATATGAAAAACAATAAAAAAAGAAACAATTTATAATACGCATAATCGAAAGGAGCATTTATGTTAGACGCATATATTAAATACGTAAGATACCTCGCCATATTGACTATAATCGGAATGATATTCTACGGCGGCTGCACGAATTCGAGCAACGTCACCCACGAAGCCGCCGGCATAGTAATTCCAAGCATTTCGCCGAGCGTTTCCACTCTGACAAGCAGCGAAACGCTGGAAGCCGAGATAGTAAAAAACGGAAAATTTTCTCCTGTCACCATAACGTTTCAGAATTTAAACGCTATACCGGTCACTCTGAAGTATTATAAAGTGGAGTACAACAACAGCTATAACGGTGAAAAAATCAGCTCGCTTTCATTCGGCGCAGATCTCACACACACTATAGCCGGCTCCGGCTCATCGACGACCGGCGGAACCGCCGCGACAACTACGAGCGGAACATCTTCTTCTACCGGCGCCGCCGCAACGGCTTCCGGAAATTCCGTAACGCTGACGGTAGTTAACCAGAAAGTTAAAACCGCTATGTACGGCGTTTTAGAAGACAGCACCGACAATAAAATATTAACGGCCAAAATAACTTTCTACGGCGTCGACTACAACGCCAACGGCCTCGAATTAAACGCTTCAGTAACAATAGTACCGTAAGGCGGGTGATTGATTTGAAATTGAAAATTTCCAGATTTACAATAGGTTTCGTATATTTTTCCATATTCCTGCTCACCATGACTTTTATAATTGGCGGCGAGGGGTGCGGCGGCCCTACATCGTACAACATACCGGATTTTTATTCTCCTTCCTTTACGCGCCTCACTCCGGAAGTTTTTCAGACCACATCTTCGGTGGGCATAGTCAATAACGCACGGATAAAAGTAGCCGATAATTCCGGATCGCCTAAAGTAACGCTTTACGCAAAAAAATACGGCCAATCCGCTTTCGTCAAATTCGAAATGACGGCCCTTGCCGGTTCGATCTTTTCGGCATCCCTTCCGGCGGATTATGTCTCGTTCGATTATTACTTTTCAGCCACGGACGGCCTCAATTCTTCCGTAAATCCTTCAGGCGCCCCCGCGGTTACATATTCGCATTTAGTGGGCGTCCCGATAATAGACGCCAACAAATATTACGGCACCGAGCCGCCCGCCGTCGCAAGACCTAATCTGCCCGTAACCTTCAGCATAGACGTGACTTCCGACACTCCGCTGGAAGCGGGATATCCCAAACTTTTATTGCAGGACGAGGGCGGAGCAAATAAGGTTTCATATACGCTCGCCGCAACCGGCGAAGTTTCCGCCGGCATTCAAAAATATACTGTAACGCTCCCCGGTTCGGGGTTTGCCTCCGAAAAAAAATACGAATATCAGATCGAAGTCAAAAACACGGCATCAGCCGTACACGAGTCTTATAAGGTTATCTATCCGCAGGCGAGTTCATTCAATAAATTCGAAATCAACGCCTCTATAAACCTTCCCCCTATAGCGATACTTAAATACGACTCAGCCAGAAAATATTTCGTAACAAACGACGTTTCCGGCGCTTCCGACGTTGATCTGGACGCCAGCGCAAGCTACGATCCTGAAGACGGAAAGGTTGGGCTCGTTTATAAATGGACTCAGCTTTCCGGGCCGACTGTGAACGTAAAAGACTCCGGCAGCCATTTTTACTTCACGCCTTCGACTATAGGCATTTATTCTTTTTCAGTGCAGGTGCAGGATAAAAACGGCAACTTCAGCAATAAAGCTTATACCACCCCGCTGATCGAAGTTACTAATACCATAATACCTTCTGAGACCTTCCCGGCCGAAGTCACATCAGAAGTCGTGCTTCCAAAATCCGCTTCGCCGATAACCGTTGTTGGCATTATAACCGTTAAAAACGGCGGCCGCCTAAAAATTGAGCGCGGCGTCGAACTCAAGTTCGAACAGGACACGGGCTTTACTGTTGAAAACGGCGGAATAATAAACGCCGACGGCGATTCCGCCAACAGAATACTCTTCAAATCAACCCGTACCGGCACGATAAAAGGCCAGTGGAACGGCATCAGCATAATCAACGACAACACTTATCC
>JAKPTH010000141.1 GCA_029571125.1 bacterium | reverse complement strand
CAATCCGGGATATTTTAAAACAGGGCTCCTGCGGCTGCCGCCGAGCCGCACCAGCGTGCAAAGCAGCTTTTCGCCTTCCGGCGGCAGAACGCTTCCGCTGGAAATTATCTCAATATCAGCTCTGTATTTTTTGCGGTCTATAAGAACCGCGATGGTAGAATCGTCGAAGTTTTCGGCCGCCATGAAATAAGCCGGCAGGCGCCGGTGCGCAATATCTTGCGAGAAAGCGGGGGAACCGCTTAAAATCACTGATATCGCAATAAATGCGCCGGCCGCAAGTGAGAAAAAAGAAAAAAACGCCGGCGCCGGAAGCGCTTCACGTTCGGTATTCGCAAAATTCAGTTCAAACATAAAAAGCATATTTTTCAGCGCCGGATATAAACGCAGCCGCGTCGCAGCTGAAGAACTTTTAGCCGGCGGCATCGATGGTCTTTATTATCGAATATAAAGAATCACGGTATCTGGCGGACAGCGAAGCCTTATCGATCAGTATTTTCTTATGGTAAAAATAGCACAGCGCAACGACTATTATATAAAAGCTGAGGGCGCCGTATATGAAACTCGAATAGCTGAAATAAGATGCGCCGACGCGGTAGCAAGCCGCCATGAGTATTATTATAAGCAGGTACATGACGCTTTTCGAAAATATCATCTGAAAGTCGCGCAGACTCGATTCGAGTATTTCGTTTTTTCTCATCTGCTCCGACACGCTGGCGCGGATAATCAAAAACTGCTCGAGAGGGCGGGAAAAATCTCCCACCCTCATATCGTCGATAATTTCGAGATCGGCGCGCGGCTTTTCCATTTCGGCCATTATAAGATTTTTCAGCGACCTTACGAAACCGGCATTTTCTGGCTTCATTAATTATTTCACCACATAATTGACGATTTTGTCTTTTACGAATACGAACTTGACTATCTGCTTGCCTTCGAGGTTTTTAGATATAAATTCGTTCGCCGCTATAAGTTTTTTTACGCTTTCTTCGTCCGAACCTTTGGGAGCGTTTATCGTGCCGCGAAGTTTTCCGTTTATCTGCACGGGAATGCTAACTTCGTCGACGGCGGCCAGAGCTTCGTCGAACGCCGGCCATTTGCCGCTGAGAAATATTGATTTATCGTTGCCCAGAAGGCTCCACAGCTCCTCGCAGACGTGAGGGGCCATAGGAGAAAGCATGACGCACATGGCGGAAATCGTTTCGGCCGAACAGCGGTCGAAATTCGACAGGTAATTTAAAAACTCCATGCAGGCGCTTATAAAAGTATTGAACTGGAAAGCGTTGATCCTCTCGCTGGCGGTTTTGACGAACCTGTGGCGCGCGCGGAGCAGTTCGGAAGGCTCCTGATAGTTTTTATTGCCGGCGTTATTCACCGCTATTTTATAAAAACGTCTTAAAAACTTGCTGACGCCGACTATCCCGTCGTCCTTCCATTCGCACATTATGTCGGGCGGACCTATGAAAAGCTCGAACATCCTCAGGCAGTCGGAACCGTATTTTTCCACTATCTCGTCGGGGTTCACGACGTTTCCGCGGCTTTTGCTCATTTTAGAGCCGTTTCTATATATAATGCCCTGGTTGAAAAGCTTGGTGAATGGCTCGTCGAAGGGCAGATGGCCCATATCGTAAAGGGCTTTCACGAAAAAGCGCGCGTATAAAAGGTGGAGCGTGGCGTGCTCTATGCCGCCTATGTAAAGATCGACCGGAAGCCATTTTTTCATGAGCTCTTCCGAAAAAGGCGCCGAATCGAGTTTAGGGTTCGGATATCTGAGAAAATACCATGAGGAGCCTGCCCATTGAGGCATCGTGTCGGTTTCGCGCTTTGCGGGACCCGAGCATTTCGGGCATCTGCAGTTTACGAATTCCTCGATGGCGGCCAGGGGAGACTGGCCGGTGCCGGTAGGCTTATATTTTTCGACGTGCGGAAGCCTGACGGGCAGGTCTTCTTCGGGGACCGCCACTTCGCCGCATTTATCGCAGTATATTATCGGTATGGGTTCGCCCCAGTAGCGCTGGCGGGCGAATATCCAGTCGCGCAGCTTATAGTTTATAGACTGCTCGCCAATGCCTAGCTTTTTTAATTCTTCTATAACTTTAGTCTTGCCGGTTTCGGTATCCAGCCCGCTGTAGGCTCCGGAATTGACCATAAAGCCGGTCTCCGTGAACGCCTCGTCGAGTCCGTCGGACGAAACTTTAGAAGCGTCCGCCACGCCGTCGAGAGACTTGACTATTACGCGCCTGATTTCTATGCCGAAGGTTTTCGCGAATTCAAAATCGCGAGTGTCGTGTCCCGGAACACACATTATGGCGCCGGTTCCGTAATGGGCCAGCACGTAATCGGATATCCATACCGGTATTTTTTCTCCGCTGAGAGGATTGACGGCATAAGCGCCAGTGAACACGCCGTCTTTTTTGCGGTTTTCCGCCATGCGGTCTATTTCGCTCTTGTTGGCGGCGGATTCGACATATTTTTTGACCTCATCCATTTTTTCGGGGGAAGTGATTTTAGAAACGAGCTGGTGCTCCGGAGCGAGAACCATATATGTAGCTCCGAAAAGCGTATCCGGGCGGGTGGTAAAAACGGTTATATTTTG
>JAKPTH010000134.1 GCA_029571125.1 bacterium | reverse complement strand
GCCAGACGGGCTTTTTAGAGGTTTGACGATATACTTTCCGTAATATACTTCACTTGGCGTGCTATAGTTCAGCGACTGGTGTGGCCTGTCCGTGTTATAAAAGCGAATGTATTCGGTTACTGCGACCCTTAAAATCCTCGGCGTATCATACTCATTGATGAATATTTCTTCATATTTGAGCGAGCGCCAGAATCGTTCGGTGAATATATTGTCCAGCGCCCGTCCTTTTCCATCCATGCTGATGTTGATTTCAAGTTTTTCCAGCATTTGCAGATACTGTGGGCTTGTGAAGTGGCTTCCTTGATCGCTGTTCCAGTATTCAGGCGTTCCGCTTTGCAGGGCTTCCCTTACGACTTCCAATACGAAAGAAATCTCCAAGGAATCCGAAAGTCTCCAAGACATAATATACCTCGAATACCAGTCTATTACGGCCACCAGATACATAAAACCGCGTCGGAGCTTAATATACGTGATATCTATTCCCCAGACGTGATTTGCGTGATCGGCTTCAATATCTCCTACCAAATATGGCCTTATTGCATCTTTTAAATTTCTACGGCTCATATTGGGGCCAGGACAGACTGCTTTTATTCCGAGCTCATTCATATATTTCAGAACGCGTTTGCCATTTATGACGCGGCCATAATGTTTCCGAATATATGCGCTCAGCTTTCTATAGCCGAAAAAAGGGTATTTTTCAAAGATCTCGAGAACCAGATTTTTATCCGAAACTTTAGAATCGCTTTCTGGCTCTGGCTCATAATAAAGACTCGAACGATTTAAGCCGAGCAGATCAGCCTGTGTTGCAACTGAAATCTCAGGATGAGCCGCTTCGACCATTTCAACTCGCTCAGAACGGGGGCTTAAGGCCAGATTTTTTTTTAAGCCACTCGAGCTGAGTGGTTAGTTTCCCTATTTCCTTATAAAGCTCTTCCTCTTTTTTATCGGTTTCCTTACGCAGTTCATCTAATTCCTGGTTCTTGCGTTCGAAAACCGTTGGCAGAGCCTCGAGAACAGCCTTTTTCCATTGTTGAAGCTGGTTGATATGAACCCCATGTTCCGATGAAATTTGAGCCGGAGTCTTCTCCTCTCTGAGAAGCTCCAACACAATCTTGGCTTTTAGTTCCGGCGGATATGTTTTTCTCATACTTCTATTATACCTTAAATTTTCTCAAATTTCTGTCTAAATTTTGGGGTGCATTATATCGGGCTATCCAAAAGCTGAAGCGACCGATTTTACCAAATTGAAATTAAGCGTTATGATGAACGAGACCGGTTCGGTTTATTTGCTATGCCTGAAATCGAACGAAACCGCCCCGACCGCGGCGCAGGTAAAAGCCGGATTAAACGCGTCAGGCGACGCTGTTGCCGCTTCGATGAAAGCGGCCATGACAATGGACAAGGCCGATTCCGAATCCGTATATATATTCTCCGGCCTTGAAACAGGCGTGGAATATTGCATGTACGCGGCCGCCCAGGACGGATACGGCGAACTACAGGCCGCTCCGGCCGCAATAAGAGCGACGACACCCGATAACAGGCCGCCCGTCTGGACATCCGGTTATCCCGCCGTCCTGCCGTCTTATTATTCGGCTAGAATCAATCTCAGTGCCGATAAAATTTCGACAGTATATCTCGTCTGCCTCAATTCAGGCGCGGCCGCCCCGACCGCGGCGCAGGTAAAAGCCGGAACCGACGCATCAGGCGAAGTGCTTTTAGACAGAATGAAAGGAAACATAACTACTTCGCCTGGCGTTACGGCGGGCTTTGATTTTTCTCAGTTAGCCATGGGAGCTCGTTATGACGTATATCTTATCGCCGAAAATCAATACGGCGTAGCCCAGGCCGAAGTATCAAAACTCTCATTCTACACTCTCATATATGTTATTCCTTCGCCGACGCTTTATGGCGGAAGCGCTTCGAAAGATTCGCTTTACACGTTCGACGCCGATGACAACGGCTGCATCGACCATATAGTGGTCAGATTCAGCAAGAACATGAAAAATTCAGGCATCACTAAAGCCGGATTCACCGTGGCCGGCTATACGGTGGCGACTGTCACTACCGACGCCGATGGCGTGGTAGCAGCCGCGCTTGATGACGGCGATGGCGCCGATTCGCAATATGCCCTTATAAAAGTTTACGAAGGTCCGGTCGCTACCGGCGCAACTCCGGCTGTAACCATAAACGCTAACAGCATAGCGGCCACGGACGGCACCAGCTTTACCGGTCTTTCGGCGACCTCCGCTTTCGACAAGATATTGCCGCGCGTAGATCCATCGACATTGCCGGCAACAAACAGTTTCACGATAACTCTGAGCGCTGCGTCGAACTCAGAAAGCGCTACCGCGTATTTCGTTTGTCTGCCCGACGGCGCCGCGGCGCCCTCGTCGGCTCAGATAAAGGCCGGAACCGATGCGGCTGGAAATGCTGTTGCGGCCACTCGCAAGGGTTCCACATCCATTTCGCCGACTTTGGCCGGAACTTTGAACGCGACGGGACTCGCTTCAAATACCATGTATAATGTGTATATGGTAATAGAGGATGCAGCTTCGAATATTAAAACAATGCCTAAAATCAATGTCCAGACCGATTCTGAGATATAACCGGTTATAAAGCTATTGCTTGAAACGTTTAAAAGCGGGGCTTTTTAAATCGATCTAAATAAAAAATCGGAGGCTTGAACTTTCAATATTTTCAAGGCCTCCGATTTTTACGACGCCAAAAACTTGAATTTTTCTTATAATTTTAGTATAATAATTTTGAAATTTAATTTTAATACTTTATTCAGGAGGCAGACAATATGAAAAATTCAGCGATATTTTTTAAAGCCGCGCTGTTGACGGCCGCTTGCGCCTTTGTTTTTAACGCCCCGCCCGCTTATTGCCAGCAGGACGCTCAGCCGGCCGCTGAGAACGGCGGAACCGCCACGGCCTCCACGCAGGCGTTCGGCGTAGAGAAAGGCGCTCCGATAGCCAACTATTCATCCATTATCTCCGAGCTCGATAGCGCCCGTGGAACGCCAGTGATTGAGGTCCTGCTTTCCGAGGCGGTCCTTTCAGCCGGAAAAATCATTTCCGGAAATCCCGGCGGCCATGTCAGCGTCGCGGTAAACGGCACCACTTACACGGTCAGCGAAGGATATTACGACAAGACAAAAAAGATATGCGCGATACTGCCCGTGATAGACTACCTCTACGGCACCACGCCGCCAGACGAGTCTCACGTCTTCGCTTCGAGCTACGGCTCATGCTACGGCCGCAGCGTCTGGGGCGTAAGAGTTTATAAGCTTCCCGCAAGCATCAGGCCCGAACTCATCCCCGCCTACTGGATGAAAGCCAACTCCGAGAGCGTCACCGGCGATCCAAAATGGGAATATAAAAAACGCAAGCAAAACTGCGCCACTTTTACAGCCGCTTCACTTCACGCGGCCGGTTTCAAAAACTATCTCTCCGGATATCACCTCCTCGATTTTCCACGCGATATCGTTACCGATTTTATAAAGGAACTTTCAAACCTGCCTTCCGATCAGGTCGCCTGGGAAGTCGTCCATTATCAGCAGATACCCGTGAAAGGCTATGGCACGAGTTTCTCCGTTCCGAACCTCGAATGGCAGCGAATAATCCTATCGCTTCCCGTGCTTCGCAAGATGGCCGGCATACCCACGATAAAAGGCAACACCGATATCGAACTCGTTGCCGAAGGCACTCCCGCCGTCGTTAAAATAAGGCCCTTTGAGCGCGAATCATGGCTCAAAAAACTCGCGCACAGAATATCCAGGGAAAAATGGAGCCACGGCCGGACGAATGAAGCTCCCGCAGAGACTCCCGCCGGAAACTAGAGCGCGCATAAACCGGTTCTGAGGTAAAATGAATATAAAAATCAAACAAAGAAGGAAGAAGGATTTGATTAAAAATTAATTTAAAAAGCGCCATGAAAGAGTAAATAAAATGAACGGCAATAAATTAATTATTGAAACACAAAGACTTTTTATTAAGGCTATTCAACCTGTAAATGCTGAAACTGTTTATAATTACAGAATTGATCCGCGAGTGAATAAATATCAAAATTGGGAATCTATAAGTTATGAATCAATTTTGAAATTTATCAATGAAAATTTAAAAACTGAGTTCAATTCACCTGATAAATGGAAACAATTTGGAATTTACACAAAAGATAACGACTTTCTCATTGGAGACACAGGATTACATTTTTTAAATCCACAAAATAGCATCGTTGAAATAGGTTTCACACTCAGCCACGAAAATCAGGGGTTTGGTTATGGCAGCGAAGCGGTAAAAAGCATTATTTATTTTTTATTTAAAATACTAAAAAAACATAGAATATTCGCTTCGGTTGATCCGCAAAATAACAAATCAATTTCTTTGTTAAAACGAGTGGGTTTTAAACAAGAAGCTTACTTCAAGAAAAGTTTATTTATAAAAGAAAACTGGGTTGACGATGTTATATTTGCATTATTAAATGAAGAATACCAGCCAAACGAAGAGGATTATAAATACTACTGTATCAAAGAATAATCTTATCGGTATAGAATGCTGAACACGAAGAAAAAAACGATCAATAAAGAATCCCGCCCATTTATACTTTCTTGCACTTAAACAGCGGCCGCCGGGCCCGAACGGCGGATAACAAAAGTGCAGCGCCGCCGGTCTGAGCCTCGATTCGGCCATATCACGCTATTTTTTTAAATGCTCTTCAGGGTTGCACTCGATCTTTCCGCTATAAAGGAATTCGAGGTCGCGGCGCGAAAGCATTTTCGACATTTCAAGAGCTTTGACGGTACGGCGGACCTGCCCGGCGGTGATCGCGCCGATTGCCAGCATGTCGGTGCGCGGATGCGCAAGGACGTATGCGTTCAAAAGCTGGTCGATGGTGTATGAAGTCTTGTGCTTTTTATTGAAATGATCCAGAAATTTAACCGCGCGATACCAGCGCGCCTCGTTGTCGGGGGTGAATATGGCCGGATAAACGTTCTTCCAATAAGGATCGCCGGTCAAATGCTTATCGTATGCCGATTTCTTTGCATTTTCCCACACGGGGGCCGGTTTATCGAGAATGCTGAAGCCGCCGAGCGGCGAATAAGGCATGATCTTGATCCCCTTTTGAAAGCCCGGATCCATCATATCCGAATGAACAACCTGTACGCCGAGAGCGTGAATAGTACGCCCGCTCATTTCGAAAAGCGAAAAATAGGGGCTATTGATCATCGGGCGGGCAAGCTTTTTATTATGCTCCGCCAGGCGAAGCGACTCATCGACGCGCGGCGTTTTCCAGTTCGACCATCCAATGATTCTAACCTGGCTCGAAATTTCGGGCGCGCTGACGGCTTCGAGGATCCGGGCAACGGGCGTTTGGGCCCTTTGAACCGGCGCGAAACCGATTGCGTCGCCGTCGTCCCGATGCATAAGGTAAATGTCGATATCGCCCTTCAGATTGGCCCGCGTGTGAGTCAGCTCGGCGGATATGCGCTCGATCATAAGTTTTTTTTCGCAGTATAAATGGCTCAGGTAGGTCCCCGGCGGAACGTCCTTGAGAGGCCAATTACGGGTTCGCCAGTCGGCGGCGCCGGAAGCTAATATCCCCCGTTTTTTCAGCTCGCCGATCGTTTCGGCGGAGTGGCAGCCGGCGGGCAGCTCTTTCAGCCAGAAAAGGTCGAAGGGGAATCCGCCCTTGGAAAGAGCGTATATTTTCCGGTCGGGATTCAATGCGGGCCGCTCAAGGAAGCTGCCGTCAGCTATGCGTCCCGCCATACCCGCCCGCCATTCTCCGAGAGTGCTTTCAACTCCGCCGACATAGATGGGAGCGGTGTCGAAAAGATTGATCCCCAGCCGGGCGGCCTCGTTCAAAACCGCATAAACCTGCTCGCGGGAAGGCTCCGGCTGCTTTTCATCAACCCAGCCCGCCTGGCAGAGATGGTCCGTTCCCATTACGAGCCGTGAAAAATGTCGGACCCGGCCGTCGTTTCCGGCGATATCGACGTATTCCATGCCTTCGGCCGCAAGCGCGCCGGCAAGCGAAGCTAGCAACGTAAAAATAATGCATAAGGCAGTTCGCCGTATTATACGGAGATTCTCCGACCAAAAATTCTTCATTTTAACACCCTTCCACCGGGCGTAAAAAACACGCCGCGGTAAATTTAAAATATAAAGCATATAAAAATTTTTGAATATATAAGCGCAATTGTAAACGAAACATTTTAGTAAGTCAAGAAAATTAACGATACGAACGCAAAAGCGTTCTTATTTTTTATTATCGTTTAAAGGTTTAAGCGAGTAAGCCTCGATAATGGCGGGCGGAAACAAGCCGTTTATAAGCGAATCGGCGGTTTTTTCAACCTGCCCGCCCCCGCCTTTGAGGTTTTTATGCAGCATTAAAAGCAGAAGGTAGCGGCAGGAGATCAGCCTTAAATTTTCACTTTTTTGGGCGTATTTTTCGAATTGCCGGGCGAAATCTTCGCCGGCAGGGGTATTTGGGCCGCCGTCGTCGGGCGGTTCCGAATCGGCGCATTTTTTTTCGAGATAGGATATGAAATCGGCGCTTTTTTTGCGGTTTTCCGAATCTTTTCGGACGGCTTCGAACCGTTTCAAATATCTTTCGCTTAATTTAGCTAAAATTTCTGTGCTATATTTAAAGCCGTTTTTTTCTTTATTTAACTTCAGAAGTTCCCTGCCCAGGGCGTAATTTACGAAATATCCGTAAACATATGCGATTTCGGCGTAAAAACTTTTCAGCCCGGCGTCGGGCTCCGTTTCGCTGAGGCGCGTAAATTCGATGAAATGTTCGGGGTAGGCGGAGTGCTTTTGGGCCAAAAACAGCACTTCGAATTTCATGAGTTCGATTTCGGCCGACGATGTTCCGCGGCCGAACTGGTCTATGGCCGATGTCATCAATAGAGAGTCGCCGGAAATGAACGCCTCGTTTAAGGCCGCTTTAAAGGCGGGCGAGCGCCAGATAGCGTTTTCCACGCTTCCGGCCGCGTAAGCGGCCGGAACTAAACCAGCCGTAAGAAAGACTGAAATTAAAAATAAGACGCTTATGACAGCCGGCGAAAATTTTAAATACCGCTTTTTAAATGACGCGTTGAAATCAATCATGGCGATATTATAACATAACCCGGGTTTATTAATCAAGCTCGCGTCCGCGGGACGTTGGCCGTCAACCGCAGGCGCCTCATTATGTGCGTATGCAGCTTAATCGAGGCAGGACGCTAAAAAAAGGAGCGGCGTAAATGAACCGCATAAATGAAGTTGCATAATTGCCGGCTTGAATTTATTTTAGAAAAGTGATATAATCGGTTCCTATGAAAGCGGATAAATCCATAATCAGTCGCGAGATCGATTTTAAAGGCGGAAAGGTTAAATATTTCGAGTTCGAATACCATAGATATTCGCTCGCGGCATGGCGCGACGATCTTATCAGGAATTCCGGCCGCCCTTCTTTTGCGTTAACTATCGACAGACACCGTGATTTTCTTGCGGCAGACCATGAGCGGCTGGTTAAGTTTATGGATTTTAACGATGATGCCGGATTTCTGGATAACGTTGAT
>JAKPTH010000131.1 GCA_029571125.1 bacterium | reverse complement strand
AAGATAAGGCCGGAAAGGAAAACGTTTTATGGCAGGCAAAAGCTCCGGCTAAGTCTGAAGAAAATTCCAGAAATGCCATCGATTTTCTTTTCTGCCCCTACGGCCTCGAACCTATAGAAGCCTGCGGCAATATAACCGGCTCGCAAGCGGTAGAGATTATATCTCCGGCCGTCATATCGGACCTTCGCCCCGTCACGTACAGACTCATCAAGTGGGACAACGCAAAAAAAGAATTCACGCTCTATAAATGCGCAATCCTTAAAGGCGCGCTTGAAAACCCATCCGAATTCATATGGGCCGAATATAAAGACGAAGAAATCCAGAAATGCTCCTGGATCGGAAAAATATTAAAAATAAATTCCCCGGGCGTCGTAGAAGCCGAAATATGGTCCTACAGCAACGAAAAAGCCAGACGCGGAATCGCCGTTTTAAAATGCGTAAAAGACGTTTTTACCGTCGATAAATGGATTGAAAATCCGAAAACATTCGAATAAATTTCGGTTTAAAAATAATACCATATGCTCTTATAGTCGTCAACATTTTCACCTTCGTTTTCAAGCCTTTTCAGGTAATCGTAAATGGAAACGTCGGTGTAGGTGTAGGCGTCGCCGACTGCGAACCTGGATTCCCATGGGAAAAACCTGTAAACACGCTTTCCGTCGGATGTAATCATAATGGGTTCATGGTCCTGCCATGCCCTTAAATGAGATTTTCCTATCTTCGGGACGTTGAACACCGGCTCATCCGTCCTGACTATGCCCGGTAAAAGACGCGCCTCTTCCTTTCTCTCCTGCTCGAGCCGGGCTATCGGCACCCTGAAATCGGCCGTTTCCTGCTTGCCTTTAGTGTTAAAGGTATAGTAAGGATCGATCCCTATAATTTTTAAGGTCTTGCGCAAAAGGCATGTTTCGAATTTTTTGCTGTTGAAGAATGTGAAAACCTGCTGGTTGTATATGTTCATTCCGGCGGATTTTATTTTCTCGCACGCAGCGCTGGATTCCGGGGTTATTTCCGAAGAATGCTGAAAGTGCGTCATTATGCAAATTTCGCGCCGCCCCCATTTATGGTATTTTTTCAGCGTCTCGATAAAACCTTCGTCTATTCTCTGCGGCATTGTTACTAACGTACGGGTGCCTATTCTGATCCGCATCAAGTGCTTTATCTTCGACAGTTCGCCGAGAATATCATCCAGAAAGTCGTTCGTAAGCGTCAGCGGATCGCCGCCCGTTAGAAGCACTTCCACTACATTAGGATTGTCCGCGATCCATTTAATTGCTTCTTTTAACTTTTCGCCGGTGACGCTGGCAGATTTAAGATCGGTTATTTCCCAGTTTCGCTGGCAATACGTGCATATCTGCGGACACGAGTCGTATGGTTTTAATATTACTATCTGGGCGTAACGGCGGGTTAGCAGGTCGGCCGGGCTGGTGGATTTTTCGCCCATATAATCCATGTCCGCGCCGGCTTTTCTGCTTTTAGCGACATTTTCACAGTAATTTTTACCATGCAGTACCTGCGCCCTTATAGAAGCGTCCCAAGAAGTACGGCCTTTCTCATTGAACAGCGAAAGATAATAAGGCGTTATCTGAAACGGTATGCCGTAGCGGGCCGCAAGCTCGAGCCCGCCCTTTTCTTCGGCGCTCAGGCTCACAAGTTTTGAAAGCGTTTTAATATCGGAGACGACGTTTTTAAGGTGCCATTTATAATCCTGCCAGTCGGATTCTTCCGCATTGAAAAATTTAAGTATCTTATTTTTCATTTTTTTACGTTCAGCCAATAAGCCTTTGTCCATTCCGGTTTTGAAACTTTTAAACCTGTCGAACATCAGGCGTGAATAAGAATCCAGCGTCCTGGAGCGCTTAATCGCGCCGCCCCTGCCGTCTTCGTACTCTTCCGGGCCGGTATAACATAAATAACTTTCAGATTTAGCTTTCACGCCTTTCAATAAAAAAATCATCTCGCATAAAAAACCCTCGCTCACGGCAGCAGATGCTTTTTTTTCATCGCAGGCGAGCGAAAATAAAAGCTCGAACGCCGACCAACCCGATATTTTATCATTTTCCGTCCTGATTATATTTTTAAGGACGCGGATGCATTCTTTGGCGTTATTGCGCTCGACTATCGGTATGTCTTCGTTATAATGCTCGCTTTGAACGTTAAAATAATTTCTTTCATAAAAATTAAGATAGGCGAAAAAATTATTTCTGGCTTCATATGAAATTTTTGAAAATTTCAAAAGCCTTTTAACATCGGGATTTTCTTCCCATAAATAATCGATGAGCTCTTCTTTGGACATCTTTAAAAATTGTTTCATAACCGCCTCCTTTTTATTAATTATTAGGTTTTTTAAGATAAAATAAAAAATGGCTGTAAGGCGAATGAGTCAATAAATACGGCAGCCTGCCTATAGGCGGAAATTTAGTGCCTCCGTATATTTCAATAGGCTGATACCCGTCGTATTCGCCAAGATCCACCGTAACCGGCTGCGGCGTATTCGCCAGATTAAAAGAGCATAAAATTATGTCGTCTTTATATTTTCTTATATACACCAGCACTTTTTTATTCTCAGGATATAAAAACTTGATTTCACCGCAACCGAATATCATGCTGTTATTATATAGTTTTCTTACCCTTATCATATTTTTGACGTAATTTAATAATGAATTCTGGTTCATCTTCTGCGCGCTCACGTTCACTGCGTTATAATTGTAATCGGGGTCGGTTATAACCGGAGCGTAAAGCATCGATGGCTTGCAATCGGAAAACCCTGAATTTTTATTTTCATCCCACTGCATTGGCGTACGCACACCGTTGCGGTCGCCTAAATATATGTTGTCACCCATTCCTATTTCATCGCCGTAATATATGACCGGCGAACCCGGCAAAGTGAAAAGCATGGCATATAAAAGTTCTATCTTTTTTCTGTCGTTTTCCATTAGAGGCGCAAGCCTGCGCCTTATGCCCATATTGAGCTTCATCTGCCTGTCATAAGCGTACTGGGTGTACATGTAATCGCGCTCTTCGTCCGTACACATTTCCAGGGTCAGTTCGTCGTGGTTTCTTAAAAATATCACCCACTGACATCGATCGGGAATAGCCGGCGTTTTTTTTACGATATCTATTATCGGGCCGTGATGCTCCTGCTTGAGCGCCATAAACATTCTTGGCATTAGAGGAAAATTGAATGCCATATGGAACTGATCGTTGTCGCCGAAATAAGCGAGCAGGTCTTCCGGCCATTGATTAGCTTCCGCCAGCAGGACTTTTCCTTCATATTTATCGTCGATCATTTTTCTGATTTCTTTGATGTATTTATGCGTCTCTTCGAGATTTTCACAGTTAGTGCCCTCGCGCTCGAATAAATACGGCACGGCGTCCACCCTGAATCCGTCAACGCCGATATCGAACCAGAATGAAATTATTTTTTTCAT
>JAKPTH010000122.1 GCA_029571125.1 bacterium | reverse complement strand
CTCTGGCCGATGTCGAAGATGTGATAGAAAAATTCGGCGCTATCGAAGAGCTCGGGATGCTGGCAACGTTCGGCGACGAAGAACATGAAAAAAAGCCTTGGGAGAAAGCTAGACCTGAAAAGGAATTAACGCAGGGTGATTTTACGCGCCGTGTAAGTATCGTTCGCGCCAATATGCTGCACATCGAAAAAAGCGGCATATCGCAGAGGGCCCTGAATCGTATCAAACGCCTTGCCGCGTTCAAAAATCCTGAATTTTATAAAGCTCAGGCGATGCGGCTTTCTACATACAAAAAAAGTCGTATCATCTGGACGCTCGATGAAACTCGGGAATATCTGAGTATTCCTCGTGGTTGCGAACCGGCGCTGGTCGAATTACTGAATGGTGCGGAGGCGGAATATTCCATTATCGACAAAAGAAACGCCGGCAAAGGCATTAAAGTCGAATTCGCGGGCGAATTGAACGATGAGCAAAAACTTGCGGCGGACGCGCTTGCCAAAGCCGATACGGGCGTTTTAGCCGCGGCCACCGCTTTTGGAAAGACCGTCATCGGCGCAAATTTAATAGCTGTCAGGAAAGTTAACGCGCTGGTTCTTGTCCATACTCAGGCGCTTTTAACTCAATGGAAGAAAGCGCTCGAAAGGCTTTTGATTATCGCTGAAACGCCGCCTGAACAAACGCAAAAGCGAGGGCGAAGGAAGATATGCCACAATATAGGTCAGATCGGCGCCGGCATCGACAGGCGGAGCGGCATCGTAGATGTGGCGGTAATGCAGTCATTACTTATAGGTGAAGACGGTGTGAAAGAATTCGTGAAAGATTATGGCTTGATTATAGTAGATGAATGTCACCATGTAGCGGCGTTTTCATTCGAAAAGATTTTAAAGCAAGCGGCCGCAAAATATATTTACGGCTTGACCGCTACGCCTGCACGGCAGGACGGTCATCACCCCATCATTTTCATGCAATGCGGCCCTGTACGCTACCGTGTCGACGCGAAGGCGCAGGCCGTCAGACGCCCGTTCGATCATTATGTGGTCCCCCGGTTCACAGGTTTCAAAAAACCATTATCTCAGGATGAAAAAGAATGGAGCATCACACAAATATACGCCGCTCTCGCCGAAGATGAAATCCGCAATCGCCGCATAGCCGATGATGCCGTTAAAAGCCTGGCGGCCGGAAGAAGTCCTATAATATTGACCGGCCGATCTGCGCATGTAGCGGCTCTTGCGGCCATGCTCGAGCCTCATTGCCCTAATGTGATTACGCTTATCGGCAGCGCCTCACAGAAGGAAAAGCGTGAAATGGCGAAGCGTCTCGATGAACTTTCGCGAAACGAACTGTTGATTATCGTCGCGACGGGCAAATATGTAGGCGAAGGCTTCGACTGCCCGCGTCTCGACACTATGCTTCTGGCCATGCCGATAGCCTGGAAGGGCACGGTCGCCCAATACGCCGGAAGGCTTCACAGGCAATATGACGGTAAGAACGAAGTTATCATCTATGATTATGTTGACGCACACGTTCCAGTTTTAGAAAAAATGTATCATAAGCGCGTGAAAGGCTATTCGCAGATAGGTTATAAGGCAATGCCCGAAAGTTACTCTTCTGAAAAAACGAATATCATATTCGACGAAAACAGTTTCCAGCCTGTCTTTGCCGTCGATCTCGCCGCCGCGCGCAAACAGATCATTATCGTGAGCCCTTTTATGAAAACGCCGCGCGTGAAGCAAATGATTATGCAATTATCCTGTGCTGCGCTCAATGGCGCTTCGATAACGGTAATAACAAGGCCGCCTGAAGATTTCACCGGAGGAGTCGCTGAAATGGTCCGCGCGCTTACGCGACTTCTTAACGCGGCAGATATAAAAGTGGTCTTCAAGTCTAAAATGCACCAGAAATATACCATAATCGACCAGAAGATCGTCTGGTACGGTAGCGTTAACTTCTTAAGCTATGGTTTCGGCGAAGAAAGCGTCATGCGCCTCGAAAGTTTTGAAATTGCGGCCGAATTGCTCGATACGGCGTAAATTACAAGTCAAAAGTTATGTTCTTTAAACTATAAAACGATAGCTCGCTCATATGCTGTTTAACCTCGTTAATATTATCTTCATCCTCATTTACTATTGCCAAAACACAAGAAATTTGGTATAATATTTTAATAATGATGATCGAATCGGCAACTAATTCGGCTTATTCCTTTTGATATTCAAGGTTCAATAAATAAAAGGAGCGCAAATGCCTCAAAAAACATACGGATTTTTATTCGACTTCGTTTTTAAATATGTATTCGGGCGCGCCCAGAACGCTCAGCTGCTTTCGTATCTGCTTAACGCGCTTCTCGACAGGCCTAACGACAATAAAATCAGCGTTATCGAAATATTGAACCCATTTAATTTAAAGGAATTTTCGGACGACAAGTTATCCATAGTCGACGTTCGCGCAAAAGACGAAAAGGGCTCGTTATATACGATCGAGGTTCAGCTTCTCAACCACAGCAAGTTCATCGAGCGCTCGCTTTATTATCTCGCGCGTCTTTATTCGTCGCAGATAAAAGAGGGCGAGCAATTCACCAAGTTGCGGCCGACCATAGCGATTTCGATAGTCAATTTCGATCTATTCAGCTCAATCGACGAGCTGCATAACGTTTATAAAATGATAAACGAAAAGACCAAAACCGAATTGACCGATATTTTCGAACTTCATTTCGTTGAAATGACCAAGTTTAAAATAGACAAGCCTCGCTCGCTTAGAACCCGCTTCGAAAAATGGCTTCATGTGCTTAAATTCGGCGACGCAATATATGGCGGCGAAAGCGGGCTGCCGGAAGAACTGCTTATCGAGGAGGGAATTATTATGGCATTAGAAGAGATGAAAAAGGTGAACGCCGATTCCGAAATGCGCTACATTATGGAAGCCAGGGCGCAGGCCATATCGACGATAGCCACCATAGAGGATGATTATTACAACAAAGGAAAAATCGAAGGTAAACTCGAGGGTAAGATCGAAGGACAGCTCGAAGCAAAATTAGAAGCCGCCAGAAATTTGCTCGATGTGCTTGACGTCAAAACGATAGCCGAAAAACTCGGGCTTTCAGTAGATGAGATAAGCAACTTAAAAACGCCTCAAAAATAGGTAGTTTTCGTATTTAGATATTTAAGATTTCGTCGCTGAAATCGTCCTTAATCACATCGCTCGAACAGATAACGGTATAAATATTAAAATCGAGCGTTTTTCTTTTTTCGCCTATGCGCGCCTTACAATCGTTAGAGATCTGGCATAATCCGTCGGTTATCATAAGGATATCGGCCTTGTTATAGTCCTCAATCGATTCGATAATATCCATGCTTTTTTCGAGCGGCGTATTGAAATCGGTGCCGCCGCCGAAGCCCTGTTTCAAAAATTTCAATATTTCAGGATTTTTTTCAGTTTTATCGATATTAAGCTCTCGTGTTTCGCCGCTTGCGCCGAATAATATCACATAAAGGCTTCTGTTTTCTTTTTCGAGTATATTGGCAACCGCGAGCAGCAGAGCTTTTGCTTTTAAGATACGAATGCCGTCCATGCTTCCTGAAGTATCGACACATGCGACCACGGGCCCTTTTTTCCGGCTCTCTTCGTCCTTCTGCTCTTTCGACTTTCCGATTAGTTCATAAGTTAAAAGCCGTTTTTCGAGATACCTGGAATAAAAGAGATATTCGAGTTCTTCGTTTTCGAGATTGATCAATTCGCTCGGCAACATTCGCGCCAGATCGTCGCTTTGATGTATTCCGAAGACCTCGCTATGGCCCATCTTATCGACTCTGGTCACGTTTTTCTTTTTTATTTCAGAAATATAATTTTTCCCTAATTTTTCAACTATTTCAGCAATTTTGCGGTTCCGGGCCATCTCATCGGCGAGGGCCGAAAAATCTTCGGCGAGTTCCTTGAGCTGATTGAACGAATAATTATATCCGGTTAATTTCAAGAATTCTCGGGCCCTGTCACATTCTTTATCGATTTCGTCGAGATTTTCCGTAAATTGGCTGAGCGCATCGAGCGCTTCTTCCGGTATTTTCTCATCAGAAATTTCGTTCTTATACGCCTTCGCCTCTTCGAGTTCTTTTTTTATTCTATCGATCATTTCAGGCGTCAGTTTTTCATTTTTCAAGTTATCGACGATCTTATCGATGTCGGGCTTTTCCGCGCGGCGTTTTTGGTCGTTCTGCCAGTCCCATAATTTCCATTTAGTCGCGCCGATCTTTACTTTAGCGGTTGTTTTTAACAGTCCTATTGTGGGTTCCCAGGTTTCGTTCAGATCATTTATTTCAAAATCCAAAAGATGGTTCTGATTCGAATAATACAGGCATTTGCGTGAAAATTCGTGGCAGTTTTTAAAAACCAATAAATAATAATCACGGTCTCCTACATGACCAGCCGCGCCTTCTGAAACATACATGTCTCCAACTGATCCCGAATTGTCGCATGAGACATAAATTTTCGAATACATCTTACTGCCGCTTACGAAATCTTTCGGGCTACTGATTTTTACCTTTGATTTAGCGAAGCCGGTAACGGCAATATTTGCAATTTTATTATCGCCGATATAAATGCCTGAATGTTCGACGGCAAACCACAGGTCAGAATATACGACGCTACCTTCCACAGGCAAAACCTTTTCACGGAACCAATCGTCGATCCAGTATTTTATGGGTTTAATAAACAGCCCGGCTATGCCGGCCGCTTTTGAAAAAAGATTGAAAACCATTTTACCGCCGATGCATTTTTATCATCCACACATAAAGCCGATATTTAAAGCCAGATATTATCTTTTAACTGCTCTTCTAATAGGTTTTGAGAAATTTTAACCGTATTTTTTTTCGATTCATTCGAGCCGAAATTGTAACCGACGCCGGCAGGAACAGGAATATTATTGCCGTCATCCCAGTACCAATTTTGTTCAAAATCCCATTTTAAATCTCTTTCAAAGAATGCTTTTGTCAAAATGTTTTTGTTGACGGATTTTCCGTTTGCGCCTTTTAGATTTGATTCCCTGTCAATTTCATTAGCTGAAAAACCTTTAGCGATTTCAAGACTGTCTATCGCATAATTATTTTCTAATGTTCCGCAGGTACCTCTAATGTAATTTTCACAAATTCTAAATGGTTCATGTTCTCCACTAATAATTTTACTTAATACGATGCAACTTAATATTTTGCCGTAATTGTAGTGAGATATTCCGCCTGAGCATGGAAGAAATCCGGATGATTTTACTGACGATTCTTTGCTTACTAAACAATTTAATATTGTACCTTCATTTTGCCCGGTTATTCCGCCTGAATTTCCAGAATTTCTACGCGGCGTTGTTGAAGATATATCCCCACTCACTGAACATTCAGATATTTCGTTTATATTACAACCGGATATTCCGCCCGAATATGACCCGCATTGCTCTGATGATGACGAAACTTTCGCATTAACGAAACTTTTGTGTATTATACCTTCATTACTGCCCGTTATTCCACCTGAACACACTAAATTTCTCGGTGATGATGAATCGGGAGCGTTTGACGCCGATGAAATTTCGCCAATTACAGAACAGTAATCGATATTGCCGTTATTCTTACCCGTTATTCCGCCTGAATATGAAGAATATGAATTGTAATTCTGCATTTTTGAAGAAATTACGCCATTTATTGAACAGTGATCAATATTGCCGCTATTTTTGCCTGTTATTCCACCCGAATAGGTATTTAAATTTTCTGCTGCTGCCGATACTTTTCCGCTTACGCAACATTCAGATATCGTGCCTTCGTTAATTCCAGAAATTCCTCCAGAATTGCCAGCCGAAGAAATATCAACATTATCTAAAACTATATTTTTAACGGTAGAATCTTTTTCAATTTTTTCAAACAATCCCGCGAATATTTTATTCGTTATTTTTAAATTTGCTATTTTATATCCGCCGCCATCATAGTGTCCTCCAAACGAAGGCAGAGGGTCCCAATTCTGAAAACTACTCAAATCAATGTCAGCCGTTTGCCGAAAATAAACGCCGGCAGTGCTGAAATTCTGGTTGCCAATCGAATACAGATCATGTTCATTTTCGATTAGATAAGGGTCATGCTCCGTGCCGACGCCTTTAAATGATCCGTTTTTGATTGCCGCTTTTGTATTTTTTTTAACGACGGAGGTTATCGCTTTTTTTGCCTCCACGCAGTTTTTATTAACAATTCTTACTATTATTTCAGATATCTTATGAGCGTTTTTAGGATCGTTCCAGAGGCAATTGCGGAGTAAAAGCAAATCGGAAAAATTAAGTTCATCCCGGCCGTTTGTATAGGCCGCTACTTTTAATAAATTCAATAATTTGATGAATTTACGGTCCGATAGTCTCTCGACTTTATTATTTTCCTCTAATACTCTTTTGTAATTGCTTCTGATCTCTTCTATGGCTTCCGTTACATTTTCAGGGATTTTAACGTCGCAAAAATTTTTTTTTATCGCCAAAAGTTCTTCTTCAGTTATTGCGTTGTTTTCATCAATCGTAAATTCTTTATTCCTGACATTGAACAGAGCTCTTACATCTTCATCATTTTTGACATAATCCACGATTAACTTTACTATGAACCTGTCGTAGAGCGCGTTCAGCTCATCGTCGCCGGCCGGAAGTTCGTTCGACGCGCCGACAAGCGAGATCAACGGCACTTTCAATTTTTCTTTTCCGTTATGATAAATCTTTTCGTTGATGATCGTCAATAGCGAATTCAAGATAGATGAGTTGGCCTTAAAAATTTCGTCCAAAAAAGCCACTTTCGCGTCCGGCATATAACCCTGCGTGTTGCGACTGAACCTGTCATCTTTTAATTCCTTTATCGACAGAGGCCCGAAAATCTCTTCTGGCGTTGTAAATTTAGTCAAAAGATATTCGAAATACTCTCCGTTTTTTATGACGTGCGACAATCTTCTCGCGATTTCGCTTTTAGCGGTGCCGGGAGGGCCTACGATCAGTAGATTTTCGTTGGCAAGCATCGTCAATAGCGATAATTTAACGACTTCTTCCCTGTCGATAAGACCTTCATTCAAATCAGATATCAGTTTTTTCAATTTTTCTTTCATCTATTTTTGCTCCTGACGATATTTATGCGATTATACTTAGTATATTCCATTTTAGTCAGACATATCATAATACAACTTAAGACCAAATTCAAGCACTAATTAAGTTAATTATTTAAAGTTAATTTTCATTAAACTTAACTTTTTCTCGTTCATCTATTATAATTCTACCGCATCCGCGAGTTAATTGGTAGTGAACAACTCGAAAATCATTCTGCAACGGCACTAAACTATAAAACGATTTATGATAAATCGTTTCACGAAGTTTATAAACAGGCTGCCCATTATAAATATGAACAGAATGTTAAAATTGAAATTAAAAAAGCAACCGCAAATATGCGATCGCCATTGCTTTTTGGAATTCTTAGCCAGTTGGTTTCGGTACGAGCGGCTTTCTATCACTCGAGTTCGCCGACCATCTTTTTGACAACCAAAAGAAGTTCAGGAATATCGTTTTTGCAAACGTCAAAAATTTCTTCCGCGTCTATATTGAAATAATCATGAACTATGATGTTTCTAATCCCTTTGACGCCTTTCCAATCGATTTGAGGATAATGCGCCAGCAAACTTACTTCGGTCATTTTATCTATCTTTTTAAAACTTTCGCCGATAGCGATAAGCATTATAGTAATGGAGTCAAGTTTATCAGAGCCCTGCTCTCCATAAAAATCCTCGGGCGTTTCAATATTGGAAAAACGTCTTTGAATGCGCAAGATAGCTTCGCGGACCTGATCGAGGATCTCATTTGCCAGTTGAGACTTTTTATGCATAAACGGCCTCGCGATCGATCCTTGCTTTCAAGTAAGCGTTCATTTTCGATCTATAACGAACCACATCAACAGTCTTTCCAAAATCTTTTTCGAGAAATTCTTTAATATGGACCATAAAAAATAATCGAGGTTCGCTCATTTCAACGACTATGTCTATATCGCTTTCGGGAGCTGCTTCATCTCTTGCTACCGATCCAAAAAGACCAATTTTGGTAACTCCGTATTTTTATCTCAACGCGGGCATGATCCGGCAAAAAAGCCCGCAAATCACAGAAATAAAGCGTCAGGCTAATAAGGGGTTGAAAGGGATTTTAAGGGAAGGGAGGGGCCGCGGCCCATCGCCTTCCCTTATCAAAAACTCCGGGTATTTCTAACAAAAATTAGCAGATATGCCAAATTAGAGGTATTGCCGTATTCGTGATTTTATGATAAACTAATTATGATTTTTAAATATTATTGACAAAGGTTGGCTAAATGAAAAGACAGGTTTTCGAAATCAGATTTAAAACGGCTTGCGCGCAATTGATTATGGCCGCTGCGGTTTTAATTTTTTATTTGACTTCGCTGTTAATTGTTTTTATGGGTTTTATAGCGCAAGCTTCCGCCGCGCAGGATACGGGCGACGAATATGAAGTGAGCGGAAAAATTATGGATATATTCGATGAAACCAGGATATATAAAGCCGTAGTTTCATTCGGCGACGAGCAATTCTTGACCGGCGCTTCAGGGCATTTTTCGGCGAAATTAAAACCGGGAGTTTATAAGTTCAGCGTAACTTGTGAAGGCTATTATCCCAGAGCGGTCAATAACTTTACGGTCGAATCCAACGAAGAATACGATCAATACATTATTCCGCAATCTTTCGATCTTGAAACATATAAAAAGTTTAACGCATATTCCTCTGCCATGCCGAAATTTGCAAATCCGCCCGTCTTTGTAATTAATACCGGAAAATACAACGGTTCTAAAAACACGTTTTCAAGGGAGCAGATCGATTCCATCGATTCCGTAATAAGCGAATTGAAATCGATGAGCGATTTTTTAAACCGCTCGACGGTGGTTAAAAAAGAGATTGAATCGGCCGAAGATATTCCCGAGGAATCAATAGTTATATGCCGCGACGATTTCGCCGATTATACCGAAGGCGGCCATGCCGAGTACCGCGGCGCAAAACGTTCGAGCCTGGTAATAATTAATCCGCTGCATAACCGTCTGGTAGGCTTTTTCAAAGTCGCGCTCAGGCACGAGTTGATGCACGCAATAGGCTTTTACACTCACGTTCCGCCCGGTACCGACAGCATACTCGTGCCTACTTTTCCTATCCCGCCCGATTACACCGCGCTTGACCGTAAGGTGATTAAGCTGTTCTACCGCATGCCTTCAAACGTCGATTACCCGCATACAACCGATAAAAAATAAAGCCGAATTTTTTTCGATTCGATAAAATGCTTATTTAACTTTGATTTGGATATGATTATAGTATTTTATTGCGTGCTTTTTTCCGATTCTTCCAGCCGTTTTGGGAAGATAAAATTACTTTTTTCAACCTGCACCAGAAGGCCTTTTAAATATTTTCCCTCCGGAAATGTCGAGCTGTACGGATGGTCCGGCGACGGCCCTGCACCGGAAAGCACTTTAAGTGAAGCGCCCGCCTCGCGCGCGGAGTTGAAAATAACCGACTGGAATATCTTTTCGCTTACCAGGCCGGTGCATGAAAATGTGAATAAAAATCCGCCGTCTCTGACCGCCTGGATCGCCAGCTTGTTTAAATCGCCGTAAGTGCGGTAGGCGCGCGGCAGCTCGAGCTTATTGGCGGCGAGTTTGGCCGGGTCGCATATTACGAAATCATACGTTTTACCCTTGGCGAGGCAGTCCCTTAAATATTCGAATACGTTCATATTTAAAAATTCGACTTCGCAGCCGTTGATCTTTGCGTTTTTCCGCGCGGTTGCTATGGCGTCGGAATCGGTGTCCACGCACGTTACGCTTTTTGCGCCGGCTTTTTTCATGGATATGCCGAACCCGCCGGTATAACAGCATAAATCAAGGACTTCCATTCCGGCGCACATTTCTGAGGCCAGCCTGCGGTTGAGTTTCTGGTCGAGGAAAAATCCGGTCTTCTGACCCAGCTCGAAGTCTACCGAGAATTTAACGCCGAATTCGCTTATCTCAGCGCGCGCCTTGCCTGCGTGATACTTTTTTATTTCGGCGCGGTAATCGGCGCCGTCTTTTGCGCATGATTTTTCGTCGGGCGATACCATTATCTTAGCCGCGGGATAGAGTTCCATGAGCGACGAGGCGATATGTTCCATGGTAATGCCGCCGTATCCCGCGCAGTATGGCTTTATCATTATATAATCCGCGAATTTATCTATTATGAGGCCGGGAAGGCCGTCGGATTCGCTGTGCACCAGCCGGTAACAGTCGGAATTTACGCCGAGGCCGAGAATTTTTTCCTTGAGGTTTTTTAACGATGAAAGCCGCCTGTGAAAAAAACCGCGGTCGATGACTTCGTCGTTATTGGTTAAAAACCTTATGGCGACGGTGCTGGACGGATTGAATATGCCCACGCCGGCGAAAATTCCGGCTTTGTCGATAACCCTTACTATGGCGGCTTTGTTGAAACCTTTTCTCGGTATATCGACCATTTTTTTATATACCCACTGGTGGCATGAATTTCTGTATATCTTTAATTTTAAAGCGGTTTGTTCCATTATCATCTCCGTGGCCGGGCTCTCGCCGTTATAATTTATCGTGATTATAATACTCCATGCTCACGTATTAAGTCAATATTATTTTATATATGACTATCAAAAAATATTCTTGACTTTATAACCCGCTTTTTGTAAGATAATGGCACGCGAAGCGGTTAAAAATATTCAAAAATTCTGAGTTGAAAGCTGTAAAATGAAATATAATAAAATTTTAATATTCTTTAAACTTATTATCGTCTTTGCTATATTGACGTCGGGCGCGCCTGAGTGTTTTTTTAATTCGGACGCAGTATTCAGCGCCGCCCGCGCTTACGCCCGGCAGACTGAAGAAGTCTCTCTGCCGGCGGCTAAATCACCTCCTGCCCCGGCTTTTGCCGAGAAAAAAGAAGCGGAGTCCGTAAAACAAAACGTTAAAAAAGCAGGAGCTAAAAAGAAAAAAGCCGAACCGGAATCCGTTTTTATAGCCGGACAGGTCTTCGCATTTAAAACCGCGGCGCTTTCGCCGTTTGAAATATCGTACCACTATAACTTCCGCTTTAAAAAACCGGCGCGTCAGCACGGATTTTCATCGTCGCAGCTGCCGCCCGCCCGCTTTTTTTATGAAATATTATCGCCCGTATCCGGCGAAGTGGTTTTAAGCCGTAACGGCACTCTGGAAACTTCTCTGGCGGACGATGACGGATTTTTCAGCTTTAAAATAAAAGAGTCCGAATTAAATTATGAAATTTATTTGAATTATAAATCGCCTGGCGCGGCTGCTCCTTACGGCGAAAGCGTTTTTTTCAGGCCGGCTAAAGGCGGAACGTGCCTGGTTAAGATGTGCATCGCCGCAAATAATAAAATAAGGCTTCTCACCGCTGCCGCAGGCACTAAACCCGCCGCCTCCGACGCGCTTTATAAAATTAGCGCTATTGAACAAATAGCCAGGTTATCTAAAACATCAAAGAAAATAATGTCGGTTAACGGCAGAATTTTTGACTATAAGAGCTTGAAAAATGTAAAACTGGCCATGGAACCCGATAAAAAAAACGCGTCGCCGGATAAAAACGGATATTTTAAATTCACTGGCGGTTTCGCCGAAGGCCGCCGGGTTATCGGCGCAAAAAGCTCTGAAGGCACGTATAAAACAGTGGAAGTCAATTTAATCAGGCCTGATTACGGTTTCGCCCTCGAAGGCGTCCGGATCAAATTCAACTCGGCCCCGCTCATATCGGGCTTATCAATCTTCGGCGGCCGCGGCGATGTCGAGATACTTTACGATGTCATCGACGAGGACAGCGACGAGTGCTCAATATCCTTTCAATATTCGGCCGATAACGGCGTTACGTTTAAAACTTCTGAAAATATTATTGATTCGGCTTATCACGCCGGTTTTTGGGGCATGAAGCCTTTGCGCCGCAAAATGATATGGCGCTCCGGACTCGATATCAAAGATAATCCCAATAACGTCGTGATCGCAATTACCGCGTCCGATAAAAAAGAAAAAACTACGGCCGTATCGCGGCCTTTTTCGCTCAGAAACAACAACAGGCCCGAACTTTCCGGCGTCATAATATCGGGGTCCTCAGATGAAATAAGCATTAGCTACGATATTTCCGACGCGGATAACAATACTTGCGCCGTTTTCGTTCACTACTCGCTGGATAACGGCCTGAGCTTCCTTAAAACCGACAGCATATC
>JAKPTH010000118.1 GCA_029571125.1 bacterium | reverse complement strand
TTGAAAAAATAATTATATTTAAATATAACAAAAAACGAATATAAAATATATGCGCTTTCAATTTTATATGTTTATAATAGCCGCCGCGCTGGCTGCCGTTTTAAATAACGCATGCCATAACGACGTTTTCGCCCAGTCTTTGCCGCAAAGCAAAAAAACGCCTTCGGTTTCGGCCGAAGCCGGGCCGGTTATTAACGCCGGCGCGGCAAGCGAAACTAAGGCGGTCGATTTGAAAAAGCAGGCCGCAAAAAAGAAAAAACTGTCTTTAAAAACGACCATCTATATTTTCGATACCATTGTTTCAGCGCTTATGCATCTATTGATCGGCACCGGCGCTTTTATGATAGTGCTGATGATACTTAAGTGGTTTTTCCTGGAACGAAGGGTCGATCAATAACGCCCGGATTTAACTTTATTTTAATAATTCACCGGATACCCGCTTCCAAGAACTATTCCGAATATCCTGTCTCTGAGGATCTCTTCGGAGTGCACCGGCGTGTCCATGAACTTATTGGTAAGTATTATAACTGTTATGTCGCGCGGCTGATAATAAACCGCAAGCGTGCTGTAACCAAGGATCGCGCCGTTGTGGCCGGCCATGCCGCCGAAATTGGCTATACCAAGCCCGTATGACATTTTGACCGTACCAGCGCCGTAAGGATTGGCATAACTGCGAAGTTCCCGCCAGGCCAAGCGCTCGGAGGCATATTTAGGGCAGAGTTCACAGGTAACCATAGCTTTGATGTATTTTTTTACATCGGCAAGAGTGGAGACCATCGCGCCCGCCGTCCAGCACCAGGAAGGATTGCTCATGAATTCGACCGTAAGCGTGCCGTCGGCTATATAGCCCATGCTGTGCGCGCCGTCGATTTTGTCGCTATCCGACATATATGTGTCGTTCATGCCGAGCCGGTCGCATATCCTGCGCTTGATCTCGTCGCCCGCCTTGCTGCCGGTTACCTTTTCAATGATCATGCCCAGCAGGAAATAGTTGCTGTTGTTGTAGGACGCCACTGCGCCCGGCTCGCTGAGAACGGCTTTCGACGACAGCGATTTAATTAACGAATAAATCTCTTCCTGAGTGAATTTTTTGGCGGGATTCGAAAGCAGCGTCATTCCTATATTATTGTCATCAGTATAATTGGCGAGGCCCGAGGTCATGTTCAGAAGATGGTGTACCGTTATTTTCGATGCATTAGGAAGGTCCGGAAAATATTTCAATACGCTTTCGTCGAGGTTGAGTTTGCGCTCCCCGGCGAGCTGCAATATTACCGTCGCCGTGAATGTTTTCGTGATGCTGCCGATACGGAAGCGGTCGGTCGCCTCCAGCGGCCTGTTCGCGGCGACCTCGGCCGTGCCTTTGACTAGAATGTAGGGGATCTTGTCAGCTTCATAAACCGCTACAATGACCCCCGGAATCTTATGCTCGGCCATTTTTTGCGTGACGAACGCGTCTATATCGGCCTCCTGCGCTGCGCTAAGGGCCTTCATGCCCGAAACGGATAAGCCGTCCCCGTTAACGTCGCTGCAACCGTAATTAAACGCCGTGAAGCATATCAAAATGACACCTATCAGAGCTAATGAGTAAATTTTCGATTTCATGAGTTTTTATGACTCCTTTATTTTTAAGATTATACGAGCTTTATGAAGACCGCACCGAATAGGCGAGCCTTTATGGCCGCACCCCCATGGAAAAGCGATCGCTAAAAATTTCATAACGCACCCATACGCAAATGCTTTATTACAAACCGCATATAATAATAACTTTTTTTGATTATATTTTCAATTATTTACTTTTTTCTTTTTTGCTTCCTTTCTTTTTATTAATTTTTTATTATTTTTATTGACACATGCGATAAAAAAATATAAAATTATCGATAATGATTTATTTATATATATCATAATTAAATAAACATTCTAAGTTAACGGAGCCGATAACATGACAGAATTTAAAAACATAAACGCCGTTCCGGAACCTTCGCTGAGACGCCTGCCCGTATACCGAGATTATTTGAAAAAAGTCAAAAACGAAGGCGGAAAGTTCATTTCCTGCACGCAAATATCGGAGGCGCTTAACCTCATAGCCGTTCAAATAAGAAAAGACCTCGCCTTCACCGGCATCGTCGGAAAACCCAAAGTCGGCTACGATATTGACGAACTGCTGGCTTCGCTCGATAATTTTCTCGGACTGAACAACACTACCGAAGCGTTTCTCGTCGGAGCCGGAAACCTCGGCACCGCGCTTTTATCATATGAGGGCTTCGATACCTGCGGATTGCACATCATAGCGGCTTTCGACAACGATTTGTCGAAAATAGGCCGCGAAATTAATAAAAAAAAGATACTGCCGATCGAAAAATTTCAAAACCTTACCAAACGCATGAAAATAAATATAGGCATTATGGCAGTTCCGGCAGGCGAGGCCCAGAAAACGGCCGATTTAATGATTAACTCGGGCATCAAGGCCATCTGGAACTTTACCTCGGCCAAGATAAGCGCGCCTGAAAAAATAATTATACAACACGAGAATTTCGCAGCATCATTTTTAGTCCTGTCTAAAAAATTAAAAGGCCTTTTATAGCCCGATGCATAATAAACACCTTTCCGTAAGCCATTAAAGTTTTTCTTCTCGCTTTCAGTTATCGATTATAAGCTCCCGCTAATAATTTTGTTATTTTGATAAGGGAAGGCTAGAGGCCAACGGCCCCTACCTTCCCTTAAAATCCCTTCCAACCCCCAATTCGCCTGACGCTTTATTTTTGTGAAGTGCCCGCTTTCCCGCCGGCGCTTTAATTCAGACAAGCCCCTTTCTTTTATCGCTACAAATTCTTTTTTGATTTTCTTTTATTTTTCTTAACTGCCCTTTTTGCACTCCACTCTCTCTTTCTCTGTTCCGTTTTTTTGTTTCTGTTTTTTGCAGACGCGCGCTTACGCGCGCGTCTGCGCTGCAATAATGGCCTGCTGGTGAGTCAGCTTTATAGTTTATTTGTAAGCATTATGGTTAATCAACTTTCATATGGTCAATAATCCTTTTCAGCCTATTCAAAAAACTTTCGGGTTAAAAACCATTGTTTTAAGTTGTTTTCAAGCGTTTAGCAGGGGCCAGACAAAATTTTTGAGGGGCGTTGCGGAGGCCCTGGAGCCCATGGATGGGCGGGAAGGGCCGAGCACGAGCGGCAAAAATCCCGGAGGGATTTTTGAACGAGTCCCCGAAAAAATTTGTCTGGCGCCCTGCCACAAACTACCAGCTTAATATGCAAAGAAACTTGGTTAAAATTGCATTCTTGGTTAAATTTTTTTTATAAATATTTTCAGACTGACCCGATCGTTTTATTTAAAAAGGCTCGAAGCTATTGCTTTTTAATATACCTATACGCACATAAAATATTTTGCCGAAAGCTCTTGACAAAAAGAAAAATAATCGATATAATTATATTGATAAATGTTTATCGATAAAAAAATACGAATAAAGGAGGAAGCGCAAATGAAAGCAGCTCAGATGAGTTTGACCCGTAAATTCGAAAAGGTATGCGACATCATAGCCCGTTATAACAACGATCCGTCAAAACTAATTCCAATGCTCCAGGCGATCCAGGATGAATACCGTTATTTGCCAGAGGAGGTAATGGTTTTCGTGGCGACCTCGCTCGGCATAAGCCCGGCCAAAGTTTACGGCGTGGCTACTTTTTATTCGCACTTCGCGCTCAAACCCAAAGGCAAGTTCATAGTCAGAGTGTGCGACGGAACCGCCTGCCACGTTAAAAGATCCGAAGATATAATAGACGCCTTAAGAGACAAGCTTAATTTAACCGAAAAAGAAAATACCACTTCGGATATGCTTTTCACACTCGAAACGGTTTCCTGCCTCGGCGCTTGCGGACTCGCCCCGGTAGTGGTAGTCAACGACGAAGTCCACGGCGAAATGAACCGCGCTAAAGTTAACGAACTGATCGACGCCATAATTAAAAAGGAGGCCGCCAATGAGCAGCGTTAAGAATAAAACCAGAGTTTGCGAAAAATTAAAAAGCGTAGCGCTGGATAAAATAAAAAACGATTACGAAAAACTCGAAGCCGGAATAAAAAGAAGAGTAATAATTTGCGCAGGAACAGGCTGCGTGGCCAACGGCTCGATTAAAATATTCGAAGCCCTCCAATCGAAACTTGCCGGAGAAAAAATGGAAGTAGTTGTTGAATTGCGCGAAGAAAATAAAAAAGACGCGCTTCATCTGTCTAAAAGCGGATGCCAGGGCTTCTGCCAGATGGGCCCCCTGATGACCATACTTCCCGAAAATTATTTATATGTAAAAGTGAAACCCGAAGATATTGACGATATAGTCGGAATTACGCTTAAAACAGGCGATCCCGTCGAACGCCTCCTTTACGTGGACGGCGCCACCGGCCTGAGATGCAAAGGTATCGAGGAAATACCTTTTTATAAAAAACAGCATAGAATGATATTAAAAGAATGCGGCATTATAGATCCCGAAGATATCAACGAATATATCGCCCGCGGCGGTTACGAATCGGCTAAAAACGCATGCCTTACAATGACCCCCGAATCCATATGCGCTTCCATGATAGAATCCGGCCTGCGCGGAAGAGGCGGCGGCGGCTTTCCTACCGGCAAAAAATGGGAACTCACCAGAATACAGCCCGAAGGCAAAAAATACGTAATATGCAACGGCGACGAAGGCGACCCCGGCGCCTTCATGGATAGAAGCGTAATGGAAGGAAACCCGCACAGCGTTATCGAAGGAATGATAATCGCCGCTCGCGCCATAGGGGCCGACGAAGGATATGTTTACGTCCGCGCCGAATACCCTCTCGCGGTTAAAAGAATGAAAAAAGCAGTATGCGACGCCGAAAAAATAGGAATCCTCGGCGATAAAATATTCGGCTCCGGCCAAAACTTCAAATTAAACGTAATGGAAGGCGCCGGCGCATTCGTGTGCGGCGAAGAAACCGCGCTTATGGCGTCTATAGAAGGAAAACGCGGAATGCCCTCTCCAAAGCCTCCGTTTCCAGCGCAAAAAGGCCTCTACGGAAAACCTACCGTAATCAATAACGTTGAAACCCTGGCCAGCGTTCCCATAATATTTAAAATGGGAGTCGGCGAATTTAAAAAAATAGGCACGCCCGGCTCGCCCGGAACTAAAACCTTCGCCCTGACCGGACATGTCGCAAATACAGGTCTGATAGAAGTGCCCTTCGGCACCACGCTTCGTGAAATAGTAAACAATATAGGCGGCGGCGTAACGGACGACAACGGAAAAGTCTCGCCCGACCAATTCAAGGCCGTCCAGATCGGCGGCCCCTCCGGCGGATGCCTCACGGCCGATAACCTCGATATGCCCCTGGATTTCGATTCTTTAAAAGAAATAGGCGCCATGATAGGCTCCGGCGGTCTGGTTGTAATGAATAAAGGCACCTGTATGGTCGGCGTCGCTAAATTTTTCATGCAATTCACCCAGAACGAATCCTGCGGCAAATGCGTTCCATGCCGCGAAGGCACAAGACAGATGCTCGCCATGCTCAGCGATATCACCGAAGGCGAAGGCACCGAAGAAACGATAGCCATGCTCGAAAAATTAGCCGCGGTCATTCAAAAAAGCTCGCTGTGCGGCCTCGGCAAAACCGCTCCGAACCCGGTAAAATCTACGCTGGCCAAATTCAGGTCCGAATACGAAGCGCATATCTATCACAAATACTGCCCTACTAAAAAATGCAAGGCGCTTTTGAAACCGCAGATAGACGCTTCTAAATGCAAGGGCTGCACTATATGCAAGAAAAAATGCCCAGTGGGAGCCATTACCGGCGAAGTTAAAAAAGCGCATGTCATCGATGAATCTTTATGCATCAAATGCGCGGCCTGCGCGGCCGCCTGCAAATTCGGCGCAATTATGGGGGTGTAGAGTTATGAACGAAAATTTGATATATGTGGACGGCCGTGAAGTTAAAATCGAAAACGAAAAAAACCTGCTTGAAATAATAAGAAAAGCCAATATTGAAGTGCCTACTTTCTGCTATCACTCGGACCTGAGCGTTTACGGCGCATGCCGTCTGTGCATGGTGGACGTAGAAGGACGCGGCCTTTCGCCGTCGTGCTCCACACCGCCCGAAGCGGGAATGAAGATAAAAACCAATACGGGCGAAATAAGGGAAATAAGAAAAACCATAGTGGAACTGCTTTTGGCCAACCACGAGTCCAACTGCCCTTCGTGCCCCAAAAGCACCGCCTGCCAGCTGCAGAGCCTTTCAAAAAAACTCGGCGTAGGCGAAATAAAATTTAAAAAATTAGAGACCAAACAGCCGGTCGACCGCTCCACCGAATCCATAGTGCGCGATCCTAATAAATGCGTGCTGTGCGGCGACTGCGTAAGGGTTTGCTCGGAAGTCCAGGGCGTAGGCGTAATCGATTTCGCGCACCGCGGATCTAAAGTTTCCGTGCTGCCTTCTTTCGGCAAAAACCTCAACGACGTCGAATGCGTTTTATGCGGCCAGTGCGTTAGAGTATGCCCCACAGGAGCGCTTTCGGTTAAATCCCAGATAAACGAAGTTTTCAAGGCGTTAAACGATAAAAACAAAAAAGTGGTCGCGCAGATCGCTCCCGCGGTGCGCGTGGCGCTCGGCGAAATGTTCGGCTACGAGCCCGGATCGGTAGTGACCGGCCAGATAGTAGGCGCGCTGAAGCACATGGGCTTCAATAAAGTTTTCGACACTTCGTTCACGGCCGATCTTACGGTTATCGAAGAAGCCAACGAATTCTTAACCAGGTTCAATAAAAACGAAAACCTGCCGCTTATAACCTCATGCTGCCCGGGCTGGGTAAAATACGCCGAACAGTATTATCCGCAGATACTGCCTCATCTTTCAAGCTGCAAATCGCCCCAGCAGATGTTCGGCTCGCTCGCCAAAGACTTTTTGGCTAAGTTATATAACGTCGAACCGAAAGACCTTGTGGTAGTTTCAATAATGCCGTGCACCGCAAAAAAATTCGAAGCCGAACGAGAAGAATTCAAGCATAACGGAATCGCCGAAGTCGACCACGTAATCAGCACCTATGAACTTGCTCAGATGATAGAAGAATCAGGGCTCAACTTCAAAAAAATTCAGCCGGAATCCTTCGACATGCCTTTCGGATTTAAAACCGGCGCGGGCATTATATTCGGCAACTCCGGCGGAGTCACCGAAGCCGTTTTAAGATACGTGGACGAAAAGCTCACAAATAAAAAAAGCGACGCCTACGAATACAAGATAGTCCGCAGCGGAAACGGAATAAAGGAATTCTGCGCCGAAATCAACGGAATTAAAATAAATATGGCGGTGGTAAACGGCCTGGCAAACGCTAAAAAAGCCGTTGAAAGCGTTAAAAAAGGCGAGAAAAACTATCACTTTATAGAAATAATGGCCTGCCCGGGCGGCTGCATAGGCGGCGGCGGACAGCCCGCGCCAAAAGAAGCCGGCGCTAACGCCATGAGGACACAGGGCCTCTACGACAACGACAAAATGCTCCAGCTGCATAAGCCGCAGCAAAACCCCTATATCGAAGAGCTCTATAAAAACCATCTCGGAACGCCCGGCTCCGAAAAGCCCCATAAACTCCTGCATACGAAATATCACAGCCGCAGAAGAATAACCGAAGAAGGCCTTTCGCTGATAAACTCTAAAAACGCTAGAAAAATCGAAGTAAGCGTTTGCGTTGGCACCAGCTGCTATATAAGAGGCGCGCAGGACCTTCTGCACAGGCTCATCAAATACATCGAAGACAAGGAAATGACCTCTATAGTGGAAGTGAAGGCGTCGTTCTGCTTTGAAAACTGCAGCAAAGGCCCGACCGTAAACGTAGGAGGAAAAATAATCAACCGCTGTGATTTCGAGACCGCATGCAAAGAAATAGACTTACAGGCTGGAAAAATTAGCGATGGAAGCGCGGCTTAAATATATCAAACATATTCGAGCGTGACCATTTTGCCTTTTTTCCTTAACTTATCGGCTATGAGCGGCACTATTACGGTGCGGCTCAAAACGCCGAGCTGAAGAAAAACGGGGTCCTTGTGGGCCTCGTTTTTCATTTTGCCGACTATGAAATTCACGCGGTCGGCGAAAGCGAAAAGCGAGTGCAGCGTGCAAACTCCAGTGCTCGCTGTAAAATCCTGAGGGTCCTCGTCTATAATATTGAAAACCTGGTTCAACGTTATCGCGCCTTCGGTTACAAGGTCGATGCCCTTGATCTCATAGCGCGGCGGCTCTATATTGCTGACTATTTTATTTTCCACGCTCAACTTCTGCCCGAGAAATCGAGCCACTATGGAGGCCGTGCTGGAACCGCAAACAACTTTGATGCCGTCGGTTTCAAGGAACTTTTTGACGGTCTCGCGGTCGTCTTTTTCGTCGGCGGGCGGGCCGGTGAATATGTTTATAACGTTTCCGGCGCGGCATGAAATAAAGGCGGCCGTAGTGTCGTCGCCGAAGCGGCCGCCGCACGCTTTTTTAGCCTCCACGATGGAGCCGGCCATTATTTTATCGTAACCTTCGCCGGCGCGCAGGCATTTATTTATATAATCGCTGTAGCCCTCTATAGTCCAGCCGTAATTATTGGTGATGCCCATGCCCGCCTGCGTGATGCCGTCGCTTACGACTATAAGGGCGTTGTTTTCGTCGAGAAAACATTCGAACTCATTGACTATATCGCCGCCGAGAGTGAAGCTTCTTTCGCGCAGCGGCGCGGCGTATTTATTTACCGCGAAGACCGGCGGCGGCATCTCGTAAGACAATATAGAAGTCACTCCGTCGTTCAGAATATTGACCACCGTAAAAACCGCATACGGCAGATCTTTTTGCTTGGCCTCATTCATGGTCTTCACGACGCTTTCCACCGCGTCGAAAATAGAAAACCCGCGTCTTATAAGTTCTAAAAGACGCGAACAGGCCATGGTGGCCGATATGTTAGCTTTAACGCCCGAGCCCAGGCCGTCGCTGACTATTACGACGGTAGAGGACGGAAACCTTTCATATACGACCACGTCGCCCGGAGGCGCGCCCGCTTTTTTAGACTGCTGAGCGTAATTGATTTCTATATGCTTGTAGTTGATTTTAAATTCCGCCTTTTCAATTAAAATGAAGTAAAATTTTATTTTTTATATATATTTCTGTCCGCCGGCGGATTGTCGGGTTCGGATACTTTCATTAAATTTTTAACCAGCTCCTCGCCGCGGGCCGTGTATTCGCCCAGAAATTTTGCCATCTGCTGTGCCATATTGATCTGATGCTCGAGCAATTCAGACGCCTGGCAGACGGTTTTCGATTTAATTTCGTCGAGCCTTTTCTGGTTGATCTCCAGGTTGGTTATATCTACGAAAATACCTACGTATTGCTTTTCATCGGAAAGCGCGTATAAAATTTCATGACATATAAGATTATACGAGGGATATTTTTCGATAGTTTCGATTTTCGCCCCGCCGCGGGTCGAGAGTTTTTCGAAATTAGCCGGGTCTATTATATAAGAAATCCTCTTTCCGATAACGACTTCGCTGCACATGAACATCTTTTTAAATGCTCCGTTCATGCTTATGATGTGAAGTTTTTCGTCAAGAATGATTATTCCGTTCGGACTGGTTTCGATAATCCTGTCGGTGCGGCGCTCCGCCATCTTTCTCATATACGGCATGCACATTTCCAGTTCGGCCATTCCTCTTATTACCGCTACGGCCTTGTCGCGGCAGCTGTTATAGCCGCACGCGCCGCAGTTGAGCTCGTCCTCTATATTCAATTTTCCTGTTTTTTCAAGCACCGCTTTGATATCCTCTTCGGAAATATCGCGAAGCTCCTCTATTTTAAAACGCCTGTAAGAAGCTTTAAAGTCTGGCGGACCGGCTTTGGCTTTATTTTTTCTTCCGGTATTCAAATCGTAATATTCGATAACGCTGTTTTTTCTTCCGAATATGTCGGATTTTTCGGTTAAAACCGCGCCCGGACCATTTATACAGCCCTTAACGCAGAAAAGCGGCTCTATAATCTTAATTTTTGAATTAAGCCCGGAATTGGAATTCAAATTGTCGAGAGCGTTTTCTATTTCGTCGAAGCCGCTGATGGCAAGTATTTCGGAATCGAGCATATCGGTTTCGAGCGCGGCGGTCTTGATAAGCCCGCCTTCGAGCGGAAACAGCCTGGCGCGGTTGGGCGAAATCTCGTCGAAATCGCTTTCTTCGCATTCGTTCAGGCTTATATTCTCGCGCTCGAGCCACTCGTTGAGTTCGTCAAAAGTGATAGCCGCGTCAACTAGCCCCGCGAATTCAGTGCGCTCCGCCTCTTTTTTCTTGGCGGCGCAGGGGCCGATGAAAATTATTTTAAACTCTTCGCGCTTTTTTTCTTTTGAAAGTTTTGCGATCATAGTTTTAGCGTGCGCGATCATCGGCGATACGACGCCGGCGAGCGCGGGAATCAGCTCCTGCCTGTACTTTTCTATATAATTGACGACCGCCGGGCAGGCCGAAGCTATAAGGGTTTTATTATCCTCGCCGCAAAGCGATGCGGTCAGCTCGGCGGTTATCTGGGCGCCTATGGCCGTTTCGGCTATGTAATTAAAGCCCAGGCGGCGCAGGGCCGAAACTATTCTTTTAAGCCGCCAGTCGCTATATATCGCTGCAAAAGAGGGAGCGAGGCTCACCGCCGTATAAAACCCGTCTTTTATGAACCCGGCGGCGCGCTCCTGGTCGCTGCGGATCGATTTGGCTTTCTGAGGGCATTCGCGAACGCAAGTTCCGCACATCACGCAGCGAGCTTCTTCAACATACGCCTGGCCGCCCTTCATTTTAATAGCTTTGACCGGACACACCCGCAGGCAGCGGTAGCAGTCGCGGCAGCGCGCTTTGCTGGTAAGTATTATTTTATCGCTTTCCATAAATTTCCTTATCTAGCCTTATTTTACTTAAGTTTATAATTAATTATCCGTTCGCTTTTTTATCTTTACGCTTTAAACGTTTAAACAGGTAATTATACTATTTTTATTGGAAAAATTCAACGGTTTCGATCGATTTATTACACGATTAAAAACGGCGCGGCAATATTTTTTCAGGCAATATTTTTTCCGTTAAATAATTTGTTGATTATTTGAAAATTTTATATTAAAATAATGATTTATAAAATTTGTGAAATTATTTTTAATATGCGTTTTCAGATGATAGTTTTCAACGAATAACAGGCGGAAATATTTACATGAAAGATAAAATCATCGAAATCATCGAAAGGTACAACGAGCTTTCAATACACAGCCGTGCCGTCACATGGGAAGTGGACGCCGACGGACTTTACACTTACGTAAACGACGCTTCAAAAATAGTTTACGGAATGGAGCCTGAAAGCATTATCGGAAAAAAATATTTTTACGACCTTCATCCTGAAAAAGGCCGCGAATCATTTAAAAATACCATGCTCGATATTTTTTCGCACAGAAAGCCCTTTACCAACTTTGAAAATGAGGTAGAATTGCCCGGCGGCGAAACCATCTGGGTTTCCACTAACGGCATCCCGATCATTGACGGCGAAGGGAATTTTTCAGGTTACCGCGGAACCGACATGGACATAACCGAAAGAAAGCGCGCCGAAGAAAAATTACGTGAAAGTGAAAATTTATATAAAACTTTAGTATCGCACCTTCCTCAAAAAATATTCATAAAAGACACTCAATCGGTATATCTGGCGTGCAACGACGAATACGCTAAGTATCTTGGAATCGCGCCGGAAGATATTAAAGGCAAAAACGACTTCGATTTTCACCCGCCTATTTTCGCTACATCCTACAGGGCTGACGACCGGCAGGTAATTCAAAGCGGAAAAATAATAGAGCTCGAAGAAAAATATATAATGTCAGGCGAAGAAAAATGGGCGCACACCATAAAAGTTCCTTATACCGATTCCGAAAACAATATTATTGGCTTGCTTGGAGTATTTGAAGATATTACCGAAAGAAAGCTTGCCGGCGAAAAAATCAGGCTGCTGCTTGCCGAAAAAGAGCTCTTGCTCAAAGAAGTCCACCACCGCATAAAAAATAATATGAATATAGTCACCAGCGTCATGTTTTTGCGTATGGAATCTTTAAAAGAGCCCGGGGCTAAATCGGCCCTGAAAGACGCCATAAGCCGGGTAAAAAGCATGATGGTGTTATACGATAAACTCTACCGGTCAAATAATTTCAATGAATTATCGTTCAGAGAATATATAGAATCCATAGTCAATGAAGTAGTCGATAATTTTCCGAATAAAAATATAGTCAAAATGTTTAAAATTATCGATAACGTCATGATCGACGCTAAAATATTGCCCGCCGTCGGGATCATAATCAACGAACTTCTCACAAATATTATGAAATACGCATTTAACGGCCGTGAAAGCGGTTCTATAACCGTTTCGGGACGCGCATCCGATAACCGTGTTACTATAGCCGTTCAAGACGACGGAATAGGGTTGCCGGAATCGATCGACGCGTCCAACCCGGGAGGGTTCGGGCTCGAACTGGTGCATATGATGACGCGCTCTTTAAAGGGCGATATAAAAATAGAGCGCGGAGGCGGAACTAAATTTGTGATCGAATTCGATTTATAAAAAACAGCCGCTGTCAAAATTTTAAGCTTATCAACGGTACCAATATTAAGATATATCTGATGATTTTATTTCATCTTCGGCAAAGCGCTTTTTAAATCAGCTGCAGAACCCGGCGCTGAAAATAAAATTTTATTTTGAACCGGCTTGTTTATTTCGCGTATCGTATGTAAAGGAGGCGAAATGAAAAACGATTTCAATCTTTGCGAAATGTTCGAAGCATTCCATCAGGACCTTTTCCGGTTTCTTGTAAAACTTACCGGCGACGCCCATGAAAGCGAGGACATTCTTCAGGACGCATACGTACGCGCATATTTAAAATCAGCACTTTTCAATCCCGAAAAGGGAAGCCTTAAAAACTGGGTTTATAAAATAGCTATCAATATTTACTACGATCGGGAAAGATTCAGGGCGAGAGAAGAAAAAGCAGTCTCAGAATATTATGAAGAGCTTTACCGGGAAACTTCCGCTAACGAAAATGAAAATTTAAACTTCGAATATTCAAAAGAAATGATAAACATGGCATTAATGATGCTGGCGCCCGACAGGCGCGCCATTTTTCTGCTGTCAATAAAAACGCCGTTGCGCGACATCGCCGAAATTCTTTCTATCGCCGAAGGCACGGTTAAAAGCAGGCTTTTTTATATAAGAAAAGAGCTCTGCGCCAATCTTAAAAAGATATACGAGGAGGAAAATTTATGACCGATAAATCAAAAGATGCCTTCCTGAATTCAAAAGACGAAAAGCAAAACGCTTCGGCCGGCGGAAATTTTACTAATAAGCCGGACGAAACAAAATCCGGCGGCGTTCTAAACGATAGCCGCCTCGAAGGCTACTTCGACGACGGGCCGGTGAAAACGCCCGAAATTAATTCGATTTCCGACTCTCTTTACGGCAAATTATTCGATATCACTTACGGCTATCTTATATCTTCGGCGGCCGGACTTTTCTTTTTAACTTTTTTGCTGCCTATGTTTTACGTAACTTACGCCGGACTTTCCGCCGGAGCAAAGACTTTTCCCGGCATTTACGAAGTCGTAAGTGCTCTCGGCGCCGGCTGGGCTATAATTTTTTCAATTACGAGCGGATTTTTCATAGGCGGCGCGGCGCTTTTTAATTCGATGCGGGCGGGACGGGCCATATTAAAATATCTATTTACTTTATTGGCGCTCATAATGCTTTTCGAATTCAGATACTTCATAAACCGATCCTCATGGCAGTCGATTTCGGAGGCTTCTTACCTCGCCTTTTTCATAGCCGTTTTATCTTTCGCGGCGATAGCGATGGCTTTTAAAACTTATCGCGATAAAAGCATAGCGCTGATGATTTTTTTAAATATATTGCTCGTTTCATTCAACGCAGGAATGCTTCTGCATTTTTTCGCTTGGTTTAAGGGCGATATGGTCGAAAGGCATATTCATTATTTGTCTTTATTCATAATGGCGGCGATAATTTTGCAGACTATCGGCGCGGCCGGAACTTTTTTACCCTTCGTGAAAGGAATTTTCGTAACGCGCTTCAAACAGGGATTTAAAAATTCAAAAAATATAATTTTATTAGTATTTTTAACAATCATAACGATATCTTCGGTTCTCGTTTACGATAATTCGTTTTACATGAGCTATTATTTCCTGAATTTATTTTTTGACATCAGACTGGCCTCTACGGCGCAAGACATTAAAATAAAAAGGACGAAGGCCGACTGTAAAATGCTCGCGGACGCGATAAAAAGATATAATAAACTCGAAAAAGATAAAGTGACCAGCGTGGATATGAACGAACTTTCATGGAAATACGTTCCGGGCGTATTGGAGATGACGGACCCGTGGGGCTCTCATTACGAGCACGACAGCGTTTCATGCATGGTTTATTCGAAAGGCCCCGACCAGAAACATATTTACGGCGGATTGAAATCTGATTATGAAAACAAAGACGATCGCTATGTAATATACGCCGACGATAAAAAATAAATTAATTAAAACTTCGCCAGCTCGGTTTCGAGTTTTTCCAGATTGGCCCGGGCGCGCCTTATGTATTCTTTATAATCCTTCGCCTCGTATTCGGCCTTGCTCTTTTTGACGTATTCGGCGCATTTCATTAAAATCGCTTTAGCTTCCGCCGCTTTTTCCTTTTTGGCGAACCCGCCGAAATATCCCGCGGCGTCGGTAAAAATGTCGGGAATGAAAGCGGGATCGAAAATTTCGAGCGACCGCTCGTGGAATTTCCAGAGATCTATAGCGTCAAGTTTATCAGCGTTTTTTAATATATCATAAGCGTTAGATCTCAGCCAGTAGTCGTTTTTTTCGGATGCCCACGCCGGAACGGCATTTTTTATTTCGTTCCAGAAAGCCTTTTGAAGTATAACGGCCACGCTGCCGCTCAGGTAATCGTTTTCAGATAAAATCAGGGGCTTATAATTTTTGAAAACATTGCCTGCGGCAGCCGCGTTTTTTTTCAGCCTCTCCACGCCGCCGGCTTTAATGAGCGATTCGAAATAGTTAACGGCCTCTCCGACGTGGCGGGAGCCGGAAGAGCCGTAATTTATTAAAACATTCAAGTTATAGTTATATTCATCGATTTCATTCATTTTGCCGCCTTCTTTTAAAAACATGAAGGCGTTGGCTTTTTCTTCGATATTTTCGGACGCGAGAAGTTTTTTAATTTCAGTTTCCGCTTTTTCATAGCGCGTTTTTAAAATCGAGCGAATTTTCACGGCGATTTCCGATTTAAAATCGTTCATCTTAAGGCCTTCAATAAGAATTTTGAATACAATAGTTCTGAAAGCACTGTCACAAAGGACCAGCTTTGGGTTTTTTTCGCACAATTCGACCGCGGCGTAAACTGCCCGCGAGCTCGCGCCGTTTTTAGAGCCGGCATCACAATGGTATATTATGGACATAAGCACGGCGAAATCGCCAGGATATTTTTGCTGCAAAGCGTTGTACACATTCTCGACTGCACGATAATTACCGTTTTTAAAGTAATAATCGGCTTCATATAAAAACAGCCCTTTTTCTTCGGCTTCGTAATTAATCCATTTGCCTCGCGTTTTATATTCTTCGATAATATTGTGGGCTTTTTCAAAATCTTTTTTTATTTTGGCCGCTTCAATCTCACAAGCCATAACTTTGTTACAGGCGGCAATGGATTTTTTATCTGCCGGATACGTTTTCATCATTTCTTCACTGATAAGCCCTGCCTGAACGATATCGCCGTTAGCAAGGCACTTCATGCACCTGTCATAATCGCGCCCGGCGGTTCTCATAAAAAAAGACAAATATATTATGGCGCATACAATCAGCGCGGCAATAATATATTTGCCAGAACCGGTCACACTGCCTGTTCCTGTTTTTATAACTCCGCCGGCGGACGGTATGGATACATCGGAAAATGCGTCACCGCGAAGCCTTTCTATTATTTTTTGAAACGAATCCGAATTCGTGTCCTGAATAACCCGGTACACTTTAATAGCCTCGGGTATCCCTTTAAGCCGGAAAGAGCCTACCTCGCTCGAAGGCACTTCTGCCTTATTCATTGCCAGATATACCGATTCGGTGAAATAAATTTCTGAAGCTTCGGTGACGCCTTCCAGACGGGCCGCTATATTGACCGCTTCGCCGAATACGTCGCCGTCGCGGATTTCCACCTCGCCCATATTTATGGAAACGCGGATAAATATTTTTTCCGCTTCGTCGCGCCCGCCGTTATAATCGCGAAGATTCTGCTGTATCATAACGCCGCACAATACGGCGTTAGTAGGAGAATCGAAAGTGACGAGAAACGCGTCGCCTATGGTTTTAATAACCGTGCCGCTGAATTTGTTGATCACCGGGATAAGAAGCGAATCGTGCTTTTTTAAAAGCCCTACCAGCGCTTCTCTTGAAGTCGAAGAAGTGCGCTCGGTAAAACCTTTTATATCGGTAAACATTATGCTTAAAACTTTGCTGGACATGTTTTCACCCGCGTTATAAAATTTAAGGCCATTTCCGGAATCAACCTGCCGTATTAATATAATTAAAAAAAGATATGCTAATATGAGTTCAATGTTATATTAAAGCGCGTCTCACAGTCAAGACAATTTTAAATAAAATTTCGGCCGTTCTTAGCCGAACTACCGGTCTAATTTGATCTTTTTTCTTGAAAATAATCAAATTTAGTGTTATCATGAGTCAATTTATTTTTGTAAAAGTGAATTTTTATAAAATGTCTTTAGCAAAAAAACTTTTATCCATTATTTCATCCATTTATTCGAAAAGCTCGAACGCTTTCAAAGAAAGCCTTCAGCCCGAAATACTCGAGGCTATTTGCCTTTGCATAGGCTATGAACATGGCGTTTCGATCGTTTTCAAAGAAAATGAATACGCCGAATGTTTTTCAGGCTATAATTCGCCCGAAGAATATTCAAATACAATAAAAAAATCGGCGCCTTCTTTAACTCGTTTTATAAAAAAAGAAAATCTGCAGGGAAATAAGGTTCTTTTTTTCGACGCCAAAAATCTTTCCGAAGAAAACGCCTTCCTGTTTGATATTTTTTCAAAATTAAATAAAAAATACCTCACTTTAACGATTATCTCAGACAGCGAAAATATAAAAGGGGCTATTCTGCTGTTTAAAAATTCCAGAGAACCGGCCTTTAATGACGAGCTTGACGCGCTCGAGTGCTTAAGCGCAATGCTGCACGCAATGTCTTTCGCCGAACGTACGAAAGAGCTTTCCACCGCTTACGATAAAATAGAAAAATCGCTTTTCATTGAAAAACTAACTTCCGATATGCTTTACCGAGTTTTAAATATCTCACCCGATAATCTTGAAAAAGAGCTGAATGTGATCTTAAAGGAAATCGCTATTTATTTCAAGCAGGATAAGTGCAGCGTCATAATTTATTCCGAAAAATCAAACAAAGTAGAAGAACTTTACCGGTGGCCATATGGCGACGACAACGACAAGGCCGAACTCAACGATTTAATCGAAAAACACTTCAGCCAGCTTTATCCTATTCATAAAAGGCTTTTGGAAAACGAAATCATCAATATCAGCGACGTTGAAAAAAAAGACGATGCGGTTGATCCTTTCTTCTGGAGGTCGTTGAAAATTAAATCGGTCATTTTATTTCCTTTATTTATAAACAAGAAATACAAAGGGTGGCTGGCTTTAAGCTCAAACACTACAACGAAAAAATGGTCCGAAGAAGAAATTTCATCGCTGAAATTATTCGCCCATATTTTAGACGGAATAATAACCAATATTAAAAACCAGAAAGAACTGGCAGAGGCGCAAAAAATATTTTCTTTATTTATGGAGCATATTCCCGAAGCCGTTTACATCAAAGATGAAAATTCCAGATATTCTTTCGTAAATAAAGCTTTTGAAAAATTAGTATCTGCTAAGACGGAAGACATTCTGGCAAAAAGCAGCTTCGATTTTTTCGACCATGAAATGGCCGAAAAATTTTCAGAGCAGGACAAAAAAATAATAAATTCGGAAGATAGCGAAGGTAAAACTTTAGAAACCGAAGTCGATTTGACTTCAAAAAACGGCAACAAATATATAGTTAGAAAATTTAAACTTTTTGGCAGCGGCTCGTCTTCAATACTCGGAGGCATCGCTTTCGACGTCACCGAAAGAAAAAATCTACAAAACGAATTGATTAAAAACGAGCGAAAATACCGCCACCTTGTGGAACTCGCCAATGAAGGCTATCTAAAAACCGACAAAGACGGAATTATAGCTTTCGTAAATAAAAGACTTTGCGAAATAACGGGTTATTCCAAAAACGAATTGATGGGCGTGAGCATATTCCAATATACTAATAAGCAAAATTCGGAGACGTGGAAAAATGCTTTTGAACGCTGTAAGAACGGATTTCAAAGTGATTTCACCATTGCGATAAAATCCAAGAACAATCAAACCGTCCATTTAAAAGTCACGGCGTCGCCGATTTTCGAAGAAAATGGCCCGTTCACCGGAATCCTTTCATTAATAACTGATTTCACTAAAGAGATAGAGCTCGAGAAAGAAATTAATTTAACCAGGCAAAAACTGCTGGATGAATATTCGTATTTCGAAATATACTACAAGAGCGAATCCATGAAAAAAATAATTGAAACGCTTCAGGTAGTGGCCAATTCCGATTGCAATCTGCTGATCGAAGGGCCGTCGGGAACGGGAAAGACGCACATAGCCAGGGTGATCCACGGCATTTCCGGAAGGCGCAAAAAGCCCTTTATAACGGTAAATTGCGGATCGCTTCCGGAAAACCTTCTGGAGTCCGAACTGTTCGGTTATTTAAAAGGCGCTTTTACTGGCGCGGACAAAGATAAGCCTGGTAAATTTTCTGCCGCTTCGGGAGGCTTGATTTTTCTCGACGAAATAGGCGAACTGCCTTTAAACCTGCAGGTCAAGCTTTTACGCGTGATCGAAGAAAAATGTTACGAACCCATCGGTTCGAATAAAACCGTTAAAGTCGACGTGAAAATAATCGCGGCGACCAATAAAAATCTTTATTCTCTTATAAAAGAAGGCAAGTTTAGAAACGATCTGTATTACAGGCTGAAAATAGTTAGTTTCGCTATACCCGCTCTTAAAGAAAGGCCTGAAGATATAGCGGCTTTAATTGAAAATTTTATTAATTTCTTTAATAACAAATACAGTAAAAATATTATACGAGTTTCAGATGAAACATTTCGTTTCCTGATGGCTTATGATTTTCCGGGAAATATCAGAGAACTTAAAAACATGCTGGAACGGGCTTTTATTTTCTGCAACGGCAACGTAATCGAAATGCAACATTTCGCGGGCGAATATTCCGCTTTATACAAAAAAATAGCAACAGGCGATTTAACCAGTCCGGTAAGCTGTTTAAAGATTAAAGGTTTCTCCGAAAATGAAACAAATGTTGCAAAACCAGATGAAAAAGAACGACTTGTCAATGCTTTAGAAAATTGTGCCGGCAACAGATCGCGGGCCGCAAAAGTGCTGAAAATAAGCACGGTAACGCTGTGGCGAAAAATAAAAAAATACGGTTTGAACCGCGTTTCTAAAAAACCGCTTCATAAAGAAGAGCGGCCGGAGGCGGCAGCCGCTCTTAAAAAAACACTTTCAAAAGCCGAAAAAAAAGAAAAAAATGCAATAATCGAAGCGCTTCACAAAACTTATAATAATAAAACAAAAACGGCCGTGATTTTAAACCTTGATAGAGTCACGCTATGGCGAAAAATGAAAAAGTACGGCCTTAATTAACGCAACACAATTTCGCAGCAACACTTCACGCAACATTTCACATTTTTTAAAAGTAATGTTGCAATAAATTCAAGAGGCTCTTATCTGTTTTTCTTATCCCCTTATTTCAGCCGCATTTCACGTATTATTTCTTAAACAACATTTCGGCATGCATAATGCTTTTATAAGTTCCAAACTCAAAACTAAACATTTTTAACCTCATTAAAAACCATTAAATCAAACGATGCTGATTTAAAAATAGCATTGTATGCCTTTTAATTATCCTTTTTTGAAAAAATAATATGTACGGGAGGTTGGTTATGGTCAAAAGTGAAGAAAACAGGGCCATGTATGAAGCCTTTGACGAAACGGAAGAAGATTTTGAAAATACCCAGGAAAACAAATTTCTTACATTTCGTTTGGGCAAAGAGGAATACGGAATAGAAATCAAAGACGTAACTGAAATAATCGGAATCCAGAATATCACCGAGGTTCCCGACATGCCCGAATACGTCAAAGGCGTCATAAATCTCAGGGGAAAAGTAATACCGGTCATGGATGTAAGAATGCGATTTAAAATGCAGCCCTTCGAATATAACGACAGGACCTGCATAATAGTCATCGACGTTGAAAAAAAACCGGTAGGGCTGATAGTGGATTATGTATCCGAAGTGGTGGACATCCCTTCGCAAAACGTCGAGCCGCCTCCTCAGGTAAGCAAAAATTCAAATAATATTTTTTTAAAAGGCATAGGCAAGGTAGGCGACAGTATAAAGATACTTCTTGAAACGGAAAAAATATTATATGCGGAATTTCTGGAAAAAGTAAAAGAAGAAATAAAGTTATAAAAATCATGAGGAGGAATTTCGATGAATATCACAATTAAAACGAAGCTTATAATCGGTTTTATTTTTATAGCAATGATCGGCGTTATAATCGGGTATAACGCAATTTCCAACTTGAAAACTATAAATGCGGACAGCATTAAATTATATGAAAAAGTAACCGTTCCTTTAACGCAAATAGGCAGGGCCGAAACAAATTTCAACAAAATTAGAATGAAAGTAAGGGACACCGTATTAAGTTATAAAGACGTCAATCAGACAAAAACTCACATTGAAACCATTAAAAAATTAGAACAATCGATTTTTGAAGACTCGGAGGAATTTTCAAAAACCATTCTTACCAAAGAAGGAAGACAGGTATATGACAATTACATGGCCTCGTTTAAAAACTATATGCTGTCAGTCAATAAAATTACGGACCTGGCGCTGGCGTCCAATGGCGAAGAAGCCTATAAAATGATGACAGACGCATCCGTCGCAGTCGCGACAAAAACGGCTGACGACGCATTGAAAGCTACCGTCGAATTAAAAATGAAGGTCGGAAGCGGCGTCGCAGATGCGAACGCGATTCTGGCTGAAAAAGCGATAACCTCAATGACTGTTTTAACCGTCATAAGCTTGGTATTATCTATATTTTTGGGCTTTTTCATATCGGGCGGAATAAATAAAATACTAACGCATCTTGTCGCCGAATGCCAGCGGCTTACCGACTGCATAACATCAGGAAAACTCGGTATACGAGGAAACGTCGAAGAAACTAATTTTGAGTTTCAACCTATAACAAGAGGTATTAATGAAATAATGGACGCTTTAATAAAGCCTCTTAACGTAACCGCCGAATACGTGGACAGAATTTCAAAAGGCGATATACCGGCTAAAATAACCGACGCATATAAAGGAGATTTCAACGAAATAAAAAATAATATCAATCAGTGCATAGACTCAATAAAACTAGTGATCCGCGACGCCGGCATGCTTTCAGCAGCGGCTCAAAACGGCGATTTTAAAACAAGAGCGAACGAAATACAACACAACGGCGATTTCAGAAAAGTAATAATAGAACTTAACGCCACTGTCGACGCTTTTGTAAAACCTCTTACGCGCTCTATCGATCACCTCGAAAACCTTTCGAACGGAATAGTCGAAGAAAATATATCGCAGGAATACAAAGGAGAATTCAACAGGCTTAAAATAAGCTTTAACAAATGCTTCAACGCTATAAATCTGCTTATAACCGACACTAAAATGCTGGTTCAAGCTTCTCTGGACGGCAATCTAGATAAAAGAGCCGACGCCGGCGGACATCACGGAGATTACGCAAAAATAATAAACGGCATAAATAATACGCTCGACGCCGTCATAACGCCAGTAAAAGAATGCGCCGCCTGCCTCGAAGAAATTTCCAGGGGAAATCTTGATACTGAAATGCAAGGCGATTACAAGGGCGACCATGCCATTTTGAAAAACGCTTTGAATTCGACCGTAAGCTCAATAAACGAAATACTCGGCCAGGTTTTAACGGCGTCGGAACAGGTCAATTCAGGCTCGAGCCAGGTGGCGGACGGAAGCCAATCTTTGTCGCAAGCGGCAACTGAGCAGGCAAGCTCGCTCGAAGAAATAAGCGCATCTCTCCAGCAGATAAATGTTCAAACAAAACAAAACGCCGATAGCGCAATCCAGGCTAATCAGCTTTCTTCGCAAATGAGAAATGCCGCGGAAACGGGAAATAAAAAGATGAACCAGATGCTTTCGGCCATGAACGAAATAAACGAAGCGGCCACCAGCATATCTAAAATAATTAAAGCGATTGATGAAATCGCTTTCCAGACAAACCTGCTTGCGTTAAACGCTGCCGTCGAGGCCGCAAGGGCAGGAAAACACGGCAAAGGCTTTACCGTAGTCGCCGAGGAAGTGAGGAACCTTGCGCAAAGAAGCGCTAAAGCAGCCAAAGAAACCGCGGAAATGATAGAAAGTTCGATCAAAAAGACCGAAGCGGGAACCAGCATCGCCGGTGAAACTTCGAAATCGCTCGCGGAAATAGTCGAAAGCGTATCGAAAGTGACGGATATAGTAGGTGAAATCGCGGCGGCGTCAAAGGAACAATCCCAGGGGATCATGCAGATAAACGCTGGAATAAGTCAGATCGACCACGCTACGCAGCAAAACACGGCTACGGCCGAAGAATCCGCAGCAGCAGCCGAAGAGCTTTCGAGCCAGGCTGTAGAATTAAAGAACATGCTGTCGAGGTTCAACCTCAAAAATGCAGATTATTCTCACCAGTCCGAAAAAGTTTTTAACGCTTATATGAAAAAAAATAAAAACGGCGCATCAGTTAATCCCGCTAACCGGAACAAAGAAAAAATCGCATTATCGGCATAACAATAAAATAGCCTAATTTTTAAGTATTTAGAATGCTCAGGGCGCTTAAGCCGCTTACCGCCTTGAGCATTCTATAAAAATAAAAACAAACATTTTTTTAGCATTAAAACATTAAATTAACATGACTGAATTCGTTCAATTTAATTTGCATTATTAATAAAAATAGTGTATAATAAGTCTATTGAATAAAATTCTTTGAAAGCGAAGATTAAAGGCGTGAAAATCATGAAAAATTTCAAACCTTTTATAGTTTTAATAGTTTTCGCGTTTTTATTTTATTATTACTTTACGCTTTCTTTTAAACCTGCTTCTCATGCTCCTTCGAGCGTTCCGCTTCCCCCGCTTAAATTCGCCTGCAGCGCATGGCCGGGCTTTTTGCCTGTAATTTTAGCCTCTAAAAAGGGTTATTTTAAAGAAGCCGGCGTCGAAGTCGAATATTTTTATTCGGAAAATATCCGCCAGCAGCTTATAGACTTTGGCAACGGCGCATACGACGGCGCCGGTTTCGCGCTTGGAACGGTGATTTCCTTATATTCAAAACATCCCGAAGTAAGCGTTATAGCGGCTTCCGATTATTCCATGGGCGCGGACGCGCTGGTCGCCAATCCGCCTATCGGCAGCGTATACGACCTTAAAGGAAAAACTATACTTCTGAGCCTCGGAAGCTACGCTGAAATTTTCTTCGATTTAACGCTGCAAAAACATTCAATGACAAAAAACGACGTTAATATTCAAACCTGGAACGACGAAAATACGGCCCTCAAAGAACTTATTAATAAAAAAGCCGACGCCGCCTTCATATGGGAGCC
>JAKPTH010000102.1 GCA_029571125.1 bacterium | reverse complement strand
CATTTTCGCTCACAGCGACTGGAAAAAAGCCTACGGCGACTCCGCCGACGTTTCCTACTACGCAGATTTTAAAGCCGACAATTCAAATATAATCCAGCTGGATTCGCAGATAATGTCGAACGCCATGAGCAACATACGCCACGAAAAACCCGCTTTCGCAGTAATACATCTTCCCGGCCTCGATAAGACATCCCATCTTTTCGGCCGTGCCGGCCACGAGTTTAAAGTCCACATGCAAAAGCTCGACGACATCTTAAAAACCTTTCTCGGCTCGTCGCTTATAAACGACCGCTATGTGCTCATAGCCAGCGACCACGGCCACGTTCTCAAGGGCGGCCACGGCGGAGGCGAAGCAGATGTGGTAAATGCTTTTTTCATGCTTTCAGGCCCTGACGTAATAAATGAAAATATCAAGTTCATAAATATTAATCAGACCGATATCTGCCCTACCGTCTGCGCGCTGCTTGGAATTCCGGTTCCGTACCTTAATACCGGTTCTTTTTTAGCTCGTATTTTTTCATTTCCCGACTATATAAAGCTTCTCAAAATAAAAAGCGTCTTATATCAAAAATCCGAGCTTTATAAAAGTTATCTCAAATCGTCTCAAACCGAAGTGCCGCGTATTTTCGACTGTGCGGCTTACATAGAAGACATAGAAAAAAGCTCTGGATCTAATCATGCGGATGCGCTCGTTAAACTCGAGGCCTACGAAAAAAAAATAGATATAGAATTCAAAAGGCTCATCGGCGACAGCAGTTCTTATAAAAAGCTTTACCGTTTTTTTTATCTCGGATTCCTGCTTTCGATATTTTTAGTCTTTCTGGTAAAGAAATTTAAAAACCAGTACAGGCTATTCTCGGCGATAGCTCAGATAATAATTTTTTACAGCATATACTACGGCATATATTTTTTCCACGGATATAATTTTTCTATGTCCGATTTCAACAGTTTCGATTATTTCAATTCTTTCATGGATAAAAGGCGCATAGAAACGGTCTGCGCGCTTCTTCTGTCATACACCCCGCTGGTGCTCAACTATTTTCTCATGCACAAGCGTCTTTTCACATGGCTTAACTATGTATTTTTTCCGGTTTTCATAGAATTTAACTTTTACCTCGCGTTCACGCTGGTTACGCAGTGCGCCTACTATATCTTCCGTTTCGGCCCCGTCATAAAAAACGAGCTGCCCGATATGAGCGCCGCGGTCAAATATTATTTCGACATTCAAATTTTAATCGTCGCTCAAATTTTTTCCCTGCTTCTCGCAGGCGCCGCCTATCTTGCGCTAACAGCTGCGGCGGACAAATATTCACGGTCTAAAACGCTTACGCCCGCGGATATGTTGTAATATTTTAATTACTGTAAAAGGCTGGTATTTAATTGAAACACGAATTACGAACATCTGTAACGAAATTTTTTCTTTGCGCTTTTATTTTTATAAGCTTCGCCATTATTATAATTCCTCGGCATGCCGCCGCGTCCGAAGACGAATGTACGTTAATAGGGCTTGCGGGGTACAGCGCGCGCGGCGGCGGCAGCATAGTTTTAAAAAACCGCGACCGCAACTCGCGCTTTATTCAATCTCTGGATTTCGTCCGAACGGAAGGAGGTTATTTTTTTATAGGCGTCAAAAACATATCGGCCGTCGAAAAAGACCCTCTTGCTTACACGATGGGCATAAACGAAAAAGGGCTCATCTGCGTATCGTCATCGCCTCCAAATAAAATAAATTTCGATTTCCGGGGCAGGCCTTACAAGGTATATCACCCGGGGCGAATATTGTCCGCCGTGGCTTCGGTGGATGAATTCATCGAAAAAGTTCTGAAAGCGGGCCGGCTCGGCAGCGCTATGAATTACATCGTGGCCGACGCAAAAAAGATGTGCCTGGTAGAAACGGTTGACGAAATGCATTACGACTATAAAATAATAATCAACGGAGCGCTTTGTCAGACCAACCACTATCATCTGGAGCCTATGGTTAAATATCAGGGGCTGCCTGTGAATAAAAGCACCGCAAGCCGGCTCGAACGAGCCAGGCTGCTTGCCGGCGGCGGTCTTAAAACTCTCGGCGCGACAGATTTAAT
>JAKPTH010000097.1 GCA_029571125.1 bacterium | reverse complement strand
TATATGGCAGTTACCGGCCTTGCGGATAAAGAAAAAATCAAGGCCGTAATGGATTACGGCTCGGGCTTAAAATTCAACTGGATAGCTTTCGGCTTTTTTTTTATGCTGGTGATGTTCGGAATCTGGTTTGTACCGCTATGGCGATTTTCAAAAAATCCTACGCCGGAAAACCGCTCGATGGCACGCCGAAAGCTCGCTTTTATATACCGCGACATACTGAGGATTTTCATATCGGTCTTCGCGGCTAAAGTCTGCGCTCATATCGTGATTTATAAAAATTTTATCGTCTGGGAGTATTTTTTTAAATATAACCTTCCGGCGATGACGCTTTCGGTCGTTATGCAGCTCTGCTTCGCCGCCGTGTTTCTCGATACGCTTTTATTTGAAGGCGCGGGCGATTATATAGGCTCCTTATACGAAGAAGAAGAGCTGTACCGCATGAAAGAAGGCTATCAGATATCCATAGCGGCTAAAATAATAATGCTGGTAATCTCTACGGCCGTTATTCCGCTGACGCTGATATACCTTTTTACGCTCAATTCGTTTCCCGTTTCCGGCGATCAGTCGGGTTTGCTCTGGAACTTAGTTTTAGTCGGAGCGTTCACGCCCATGACGCTCGGCGTGGCTTTTATCGTTAAAAATCTGCAAAAACCGCTCAACGACCTTTCGGAAAAGATGAAAAGACTCTCCGCCGGCGAGATTAAATTCGGAATCGGAATCCATACCGGAACGCTTGTGGCCGGAAATATAGGCATCTCTTCGCGGCTGGAATATACGGTAATTGGCGATACCGTCAATATAGCTTCCCGCATAGAATCGAAAACCAAAGATTACCAGGCGGATATCCTCATAACTTCAGACGTGTATAAAAAGATTTCACCCGCCCCTGCGAATATAGAATTCGAAAAAGCGGGTGAAACCTTGCTTAAAGGTAAAGAAGAGCCTGTGGAAATTTACAGGATCTTATAAAATTTAAAACTCGGTTTTTGAAGTGAAGTTGAAATCCTTTATTTTCAAAGTCGGAAGCACCGTGCCGCCGAACGAATCTCCCATGAGCTTAGGATCGTTCCCGAGCATCTCTACGTTAGAAAGCGCCGTGCAGATGCTTTCGGTAAAACGCAGGTTCTTGATGGGACGGGTCACTTTTCCGTCTTCTATCATGAACGTGCCGTTTCTCGTCATGCCGGTTATAGTTGTTTCACGGGGATTTACGACGTTTACGTAATGAAACGAAGTCACCAGAAGGCCCTTTTTGGTGGACTTTATCATTTCTTCCTTGGTCTTGTCGCCGGGCTTGACGAAAAGGTTCCACGGGAGCGGACCGTATGAAGAATTGGCCGGAAGCGCATGCCCGGTGGATTTTTTATTGTCTTTTTTCGCCGTTTTAGTGTCGTAGACTATATTTTTAGCCACGCCGCTTTCTATGAGCGTCACTTTTTCCTTTTTAACGCCCTCGAAATCGAAGGGCATCGGCTGGCCGTTTACGTCCAGGCCGTCATCCCACAGCGTTATGTTGTCGCCGCATATTTTAGTCCCCAGCTTGCCGCACAGAAAGCTTCTGCCTTCCTGGTAACTGCGCGCCGAAAATCCCAGATAGCTGAGCATGCCGAAAAGGTGCTCGCCGGCCTGGTGCGATAAAATTACGTCGTAGCGGCCCGGCTCTACGTCCACGGGGTTTTTGGCCCTCAGGCATATGCCGCAGGCCTCGTCGCCGATAGCGTCGAAATCCAGCTTTGAAACGTCGCAGTTGCGCCCGAGCGAAAGCCCGGCGTAGGTGTATTGATCGCCCATGGCTGTTACGTTGACCGACGCCATGGTGACGGGGTTGTACCTTTTCAATCCGAAAGAGTTGGCGAAGAACAGCTCCGATAGATTGACTTCGAACGCGCCGAATGCGTCTATCTTATTGCTTTTCGCCTTTTTTAATATGACGTCCACGGACCTGGCCATCTGCTCCGGAGTGTGCCTGGCCGTGTTTTCGTTCCAGAATTGCGTGTAGTACGGCATTTCTTCCCATTTATCCACTATGCAGGCGTCCTCGTCCTCTTTTTTCAACGAAATTATGGTTTCGACGTTTTTAATCAGCGCTTCGAGTTTGGCGCTTTCGCTCGAATTGACCGAAGCGACGCCGACGCGGTTGTTTTTGACGCCGCGCAGAAGGACCGAAAAATTCTTTTCAGCCACGTTCTGATGTATTATGGAATTGGCGAAGCGCGTGAGCTTGCTGTCGAACGCGTTTATCAGCACGTCGAACTTGTCGAATTTTGAATTGTTTTTTATATAATCGTAAATTTTAGCGAATTCTTTTTCACCGAAAATCATAATTATTTAACACCTACCCTTACGTTTCTGAATCTGGCCGGAGAAGTGCGGTGAGCGACGTGCATTACCTGCCCCGGTTCGCCTTTGCCGCAGTTCGGAGTTCCCCATATTACCTGATGGTCTTTGTTGCATATGGCGTCGCAGTTGCCCCAGAATTCCGGAGTGATGCCGTAATAAGTGGGATTTTTAAATATTTTGCCGAGTTTCCCGTCTTTTATTTCCCACGCTATTTCGCAGCCGAACTGGAAGTTCACGCGCTTGTCGTCTATGGACCATGAAGTGTTGGTATCTATGAAATAGCCGTCTTTGGTGTCGGCGATTAATTCTTCCAGCGATGGCTCTCCGGGCTCCAGGTTGATGTTGGTCATCCTGACTATGGGGATTCTCGCCCAGCCGTCGGCGCGCGCCGTGCCGTTGGACGCTTCGTTCAGGCAGGCCGCCGTGTCGCGCGAAGACAGGTAATTCATGAAAATTCCGTCTTTGACTATTTCGATCCGCTGAGCGGGAACGCCTTCGTCGTCGTATTTGAACGAGCCGAGGCCGCCGGGGATCGTGCCGTCGGCCACCAGATTGACTATTTTAGAGCCGTACTTGAAAGTGCCGCGCTTGTCCAGCGTTAAAAAAGAAGTGCCGGCGTAGCTCGCTTCAAGGCCCAGCACGCGGTCGAGTTCTACCGCGTGGCCGCATGATTCGTGCACCTGAAGGCCGAGCTGGGAGCCGCCGATTATAAGGGTGGCCAGGCCCGAA
>JAKPTH010000084.1 GCA_029571125.1 bacterium | reverse complement strand
CTTCGACGAGAGGCCCTATGACGGCCGCGAATGCCGCGCCGTGCGAGATGCCGAAAACGCCTACGGCGACTGCGATCGCGAGTTCGAAATTATTGCTTGCCGCCGTGAACGAAAGCGTGGTGGCCTGTTCGTAAGTAGCTTTAAAACGCATGCTCATGAAAAAACTTATTACGAACATGAAAACAAAATATATCAGAAGCGGGATCGCTATGATAACGACATCCATGGGATTGGATATGATTTTTTGTCCCTGGATCGAGAACATAACTACTATGGTGAATAAAAGAGAAATAAGAGTGATAGGGCTGATCTTGGGTATGAAAGATTTTTCGTACCAATCCTTGTTTTTAGCTTTTATGAGCGTGTAGCGGGTGATCATGCCGGCGATGAAGGGGATGCCGAGGTATATGAAGACGCTCTCGGCGATCTGGCTTATGGAAATATTCACTATAGTGCCTTTCATTCCGAGCATGGGCGGAATGACGGTTATGAAAATATATGAATAAAGCGAGTAAAATAAGACCTGGAATATGGAATTGAAAGCCACCAGGCCGGCGGCGTACTCGGTGTCGCCTTTTGCCAGATCGTTCCACACGATGACCATCGCGATGCAGCGGGCGAGGCCTATCAATATTAGCCCCGTCATATATTCCGGATAGTCCCTGAGGAACATAAGAGCCAGCGAGAACATTAAAAGAGGCCCTATGACCCAGTTCTGCACGAGCGAAAGAAAGAGTATCCTGTAATTTTTATATACTTCGGACAGCTCTTCGTATTTTACCTTCGCCAGCGGCGGATACATCATAAGTATAAGGCCTATGGCGATAGGAATGGAAGTGGTGCCGACCGAAAATTTCTGCAGCATGTCGTTGAGCTGCGGGAACGCATAACCGGCCGCTATTCCGACCGCCATCGCGAGGAATATCCATAAGGTAAGGTATCTGTCGAGAAATGATAGTTTTGAAGATACGCTTTCATTATTCATGATTAACTCCTTAATATTGAATTTATTGAATATTATATTTCAGTGCGAATACGGGATCAGCATTTTCCGCCGCAGCTGCATTTAAAAACATATTTTTGCGCCGTGACCGTTATGCTGGCGGCGCATCCGGCAAGTTCATCCTTCGCCTGGCCGGTTATAGGGTCGCTTCCTACCTGGGTGACGCTGTATTTTTTGTCGCTGAGTATCTTTATATTTTTAAATCCTGCGTTTTCGATGCATTTCAAATACTCGTTACGCAGCAGAGCGCCTGATATGCAACTTGAGTAAAGCGTTTCATCGTTTTTCATATCTTCGGATAAAGGCTTTTCAAGAACTATATCTGAAACTATCATATTGCCGCCGTTTTTGAGGCAACGATATATTTCGTTGAAAACCGCCTGCTTGTCGGTTGAAAGGTTGATTACGCAGTTGGATATCACTATATCGGCGAAATTGTTTTCCACGGGCAATTTTTCAATATATCCCTCGCGGAACTCTACGTTTTTTAATCCGGTCTTTTCGGCGAATTTTACCGCGTTTCTGCGGGCGAGTTCGAGCATTTCATGCGTCATATCGATGCCGATTGCGCGCCCTTCGCTTCCGGCTATTTCGGCGGCCATGAAAACGTCTTTGCCGCCGCCCGAGCCGAGATCGACTACCACGTCGCCTTTTTTAATCATGGAAAAAGCCAGAGGATTGCCGCAAGAAAGCCCCATTTCGGATTCGGGGACCACGTGGTCTTCTATAATATAACTTTTATCGGTCGTACAGCATGACGCTGCGGAAGAAGCGCCGCCGCAGCAGGACATGTTTTTCTTCGCGACCTCGCCGTAAGCTTTTTTTACCATTTCGTGGGTGTTTTTATTTTTGTCCATAATTATCTCCTTTTATATTTTTATTTGATTTGCCGTTCATATATTTGCAGTTTTCTAATTCGTCCAGTTCTTCGAGTTTTTTAATGTCTTTTTTAGCCTGCGCCGAATTAAGGACGAGGTTTTTAGTGGTCTCGAACAGATCGGAATATTTTTTGTCTATTTTGGGGTTGATTTTATAATACATCCACTGGCCTTTTCTGACGGAAGTGACCAGCGCGTTTCTTTTTAAATAAGCCAGGTGCCGGCTTGTTTTTGAATGCGTCGATTTTAATATTTCGGAAAACTTGCATACGCAGACTTCCCTGCCGTCGGCGAGCATTCCGAATATCCTCAGCCTGACCTCTTCCGAAAAAGCTTTAAAAATATCTGAAATACCTTTCAATTATGCCCTCCTGAGTTTTTAATTTATGTATTACCGTTAAAGCAAAAATACATTTTTATTATACGCTCTTCGAACTTTAAAAGTCAAGCGATTAATTATTAATTTTCATAATATTTTTTGCATTGCCGTTAAAGCAAAAATACATATTTGTTTTTAATAGCCGGGCTTTATCGGTTGAACCGCCTGTCTTTGGCGGAAAAGAAAAATCCGGCGCCGGATAGTTTATTCCGCGCCGGATTTTTAAATGCTTTTCATAAGCTTTCACCTAAAATTTTTCTTTAAGTTTCAGCGCTATATTTACCAGGCATACCATTACCGGCACTTCGATAAGCGGGCCGATAACCGTCGCGAACGCCTGGTTGGAGTCTATTCCGAATATGGCTATGGCAACCGCTATCGCCAGCTCGAAGTCGTTCGACGCGGCGGAAAACGACACCGCCACGCTCTGTTCATAATTAGCGCCGAGCTTTTTCGACGCATAAAATGTAGCGAACCACATCACGAAAAAATATATTACGTATGGGATCGCTATTTTCACGACGTCCATGGGGATTTCCACTATGTATTTGCCTTTCATTGAAAACATGACGACTATGGTGAAAAGGAGAGCTATCAGGGTCAGCGGGCTGATCTTCGGCATGAATACCGTATCGAACCAGTTTCTGCCTTTGGCCCCGATCACAGCGAAGCGCGTTATAAGGCCCGCGAGGAAAGGGATGCCGAGATATATCATGACGGTCTTCGCCGATTCCAGGACCGAAATATCGATGTCGAGCCCGCCGGAAAGACCGAGAGCGTTCAAAAGTACCGTTATGAATATGTATATGTACAGCGCGTAAAAAAGCACCTGAAAAACCGCGTTGAACGCGACGAGCCCGACGCCCAGCTCCCTGTCGCCGTCGGCGATGTCGTTCCAGACTATGACCATGGCGATACAGCGCGCCAGCCCGACCAGGATGACGCCTATCATATAGCCCGGATAGTTTCTCAGCAGAAGCACCGCCAGCGCGAACATCACCAGCGGCCCTATGAGCCAGTTTTGAAGCAGAGATAGCGCCAGGAGTTTTTTGTTTTGAAAAGTATTGCCCATTTCTTCGTATTTTACCTTGGTAAGCGGCGGATACATCATAAGTATAAGCCCTATCGCGATCGGAATCGAGGTGGTCCCCGCCTGGAACTGGCTTATCCACGATGTGAAAGGCGGATAGTAATACGCTATCGCGATCCCGGCGAGCATCGCGATGAATATCCACAGCGTGAGAAACCTGTCGATGAAACTTAGTTTATTTAAAACTGTAGCACTCATAACCGGCCTCCTTATTCAATTTTCAATTTCGGTTATTCCGGGATACTCCGGTAATAAATCTTTGCTTACGCAGAACGGATGAAAACCGTGGTTGATTTCAGTTATATGGTTTTGCCTGCCGCAATCTGTCCGGGGCTTTTCCGTTTTTCAAGCTCAGCGCTGCCAGTTTTTTCAGATCTTTTTTGACTTGTCTTTTTTTCATTAAACAGAACTTTATCGTTTTGAGTAACGCCGGCTTTATCTCCTCGGTTTTTCGCTCGATTCTGTAGTAAATCCATGTTCCGAGCCTGCGCGATGACACCAGGCCGTTTTTTTTCATGTAAGCCAGATGCCGGCTCGTTTTTGATTGGGTGGTTTTTAAGACCTTCGAAAGCGCGCATACGCAGGCTTCCGGGGCGGCGGCCAGCATGGCGAAGATGCGCAGCCTTATTTCCTCGGAAAAGGCCTTGAAAAATGACGCCAGCTTTTTCATTTTAACCACCGTCCGACACCATATATATGCTTAACCGTTTATACATGAATACAATTTTATTATATACTAAAATTTATAAAAAGTCAATTCTTTAAAATATCCGGTAATTTCATAATTATTTAAAAAATAATCAAAATCGCAGCTTGA
>JAKPTH010000077.1 GCA_029571125.1 bacterium | reverse complement strand
ACCGAAACGGCGGTCATGCGAACGTCGTTGTTATTGTCTTCAAGGAGTTTAATAACGTGTTCCACGGCTTTTTCGTCGCCAATCCGTCCGCAGGCCGATACGGCCGCCGCGCGGATATCGCCGTTTGGGTCCGACAGCATTTTAATGAGGCTTTCCACCGCGCGCTTGTCGGCGATTTCACCCAGAGCCACTATGGCGGCTTCTCTGACTTTTTTGTTGCTGTCTTCGAGCGCTTTGACGAGAGAGTCCACCGAGCGGGCGTCTTTTATTCTGGAAAGCGCGTTGGCTGCCAATATCTGAACCTCGGCGTTGTTGTCGGTGAGGCTTATGCACAGCGGCTCCACTACGATGCGCGCGTCCATCTGCGAAAGCGACTTTACGGCTTCAAGCCTTACCGCAATAGAATTGGATTTTAAATCGTCAATGAGCTTTTCGACTTTTTTATCCATAAAAATCATACCGTCCTTGTAAAAAAATGAACACTAAATCCGAAATTACTATATTATATCATATAATCAGAGAAATAACAATAAAACATAATAAGTTTATGACAAAATTTTGACGCCGTAAAACGGTTTTTAAACAGCTCGTCCGGCGGCTTTATTTATAAATTTCCGCAAGTTTTTCCGCAGACCGTCTTACCGCTTCACGGAAACTCAGTCCTACAACATGCTCGCCTGTTTTAGAGTCCCTGAACAACGATTTTTCGCCCTCTTCGAGGAGGTGCGAATAATCGACCGTTATCTCTTCGCCTGCCGTTATGGCGCGTGCGGAAAAAACGAAACCGAGGTGCCACAGGCAGTTGGGTTCGAAAGAATGGTTATAATAGCACTCGTCGCTCCATTTATTCGAAAAGCAGTAATAGTCTTCAAACCATCTTACGCAGCTCTGGTATTCGACCGAATCCGCAGGCATGCGGTTGATTTCTTCTATCCTGTATAACTTATCGATTTGATCGGGCGCGGATACTACCGCGCCGCGAGGCACGTCTTTCAGGGCGAATATTCCCATTCCCGCGCTGTTTATAAAGGACTGTCTGACTTCGTAATCGATCATTATCATAAAACGCAATTTCCCTGCCTTGTTTAAAATTATTTAATATTTCGTAATTTTTTTAAAAAATATATTGACAAACGGATATCGGTTGAGGTATAATACAATCACAAAATCGGGGCGTAGCGCAGTTGGCTAGCGCACTTGTATGGGGTGCAAGGGGTCGGAGGTTCAAGTCCTCTCGCCCCGATTTTTATTTTAAGGGGCCTTTTTTTTCCGTCATTTCTAAAAATTTCCCGTCTTTTTACCTTTACTTGAAAAGCCCGTCATTGATACGTTTCATTTTTTTTCATAAAGTCGCCGAAGCTTATGCCGTATGAAATCATAAACAGGGAAGCCGGCAGGGCTATCAAAACGATCTGCAGCGCGTGGAATAAAACCGCATACGCCACCGCCGCGCTTTCGGGCACGGAATAAAACATGAGCCCTTCCTTGCAGAAATAATGAAACGTCCCCACGAAACCCGGCGGAGGCGGAATCACAAGCGCCACGCTTATCGCGGCCTGTATGAAGCATGCGCACAGAAAAGGCGAAGCCAGGTCTATGGACATCGCCTTCATCGAAAACATTATGGTCGCGGCCGAAACGAACCAGGAAATCACCGTATAAGCAAATGCCGCCGCCAGGCGCTTTTTATCTTTAAAAACGCCCGCGCCGGAATTGAAGGCTTTTATAAGGGCGGATATTTTGGCTCCGGCCTGCGGCGCGCGGCGGTGAAAAACGGCTGACAGCCTGCCGCGCATGGCGCTTTTTTTAGAAACCATCTTAAGCGCCGCGAGGCCCGCCGCGAACACGAAGGCCACCAGCACCAGGGCGGTTTTAATATAGCCCACCAGGCTGTTGTCTATGGGAAGAGGCGAAAACAAAAGCACGAACAGCAGCAGGAAAACCTGGCCCGCCAGGTCCAGCAGGCGCTCAACGAATATGACGCCGAGCGTGGCGCTGAAGCTCGCGCCGCAGGCTTTTTTCATTATAAGCGGGCGTGAAAATTCGCCGAGCCTGAAAGGCAGAACATAGTTGGCGAAAAGCCCTATGTAAAAAACTTTCAGCGAGCCGGCATAAGACGCGGCTGCGCCGTCTAAAAGCATATGCCAGCGGGCCGCCCTTATAAGCTGGGTATAGAAGAAAGAAAATACCGCCGCGGAAAGCAGCGTCATGTCAAGGCCGCGCGCCCTGGCTGCCGCGTCGTTGAGATCGGCGTTTCGGAGGGCGAGCCAGAGAAAAAAAACTCCCAGTACAATACTTACGGATACTTTTAAATATTTCATAAATCCATATAAAAATAAAAAATAAAGGGGCTTAAGCCTTGACGGCAAAAGCCCCTTAAATATATTATAGCTTTTGCTATAAGATTGAAATTAACGCTTCGAATACTGGTATCTTGCGCGTGCGCCGCGTTGACCGTATTTTTTACGTTCTTTCATGCGCGGATCGCGGGTGAGCAGTCCGGCTTTTTTCAATAACGGCCTGTAATTCGGGTCGACATTCAAAAGAGCGCGGGCGATGCCGCAGGCGATTGCGCCGGCCTGGCCGGAAATTCCGCCGCCATAGACATTAACGGTAACGTCGTACTGGCTCTGAGTGCTCGTAACTTCAAAAGGAACGTCCATTTGATGCAACAAAGTTTTCAAGCCCGAAAAATATTTGGCCGATTCAACTCCGTTTATCGTGATCGCGCCTTTGCCGGTTTTTAAAAACACTCTGGCTACGGATGATTTGCGTCTTCCGGTGCCGATAGGTTTCTGCACTTCCATTAATTTCCCTCCTTATAAGGTTAATAAATTACTATGTTTATTGATTAAGCTTCGATTTTTATGGCTTTAGGCTGCTGCGCCGAATGCGTGTGCTGATCGCCTTTGAAAATCCTTACGTTTCTCATAAGGTCGCGTCCGAGAGGGCCTTTAGGAAGCATTCCCCATATGGCTCTTCTCAGTATTTCTTCGGGGTGGCGTCTCTGCAGCTCGACGAAATTTTCGGATTTGAAGCCCTGCGGATATCCGGAGTGCCTGTAGTACATTTTCTGAACGGGTTTCTTGCCGCTGAGGCGGACTTTTTCGGCGTTGATGATTATAACGTTGTCGCCCATGTCGAGATAAGGCACGAATGTTGTTTTGTGTTTGCCTCTGAGTATCGAGGCTACCTGGCAAGCTAAACGGCCTACTATGGCGTCTTTGGCGTCAACCAGGACCCATTCTTTTTTAACTTCGCTTGCTTTTAACGCGTGTGTCTTCATTTCTAACGTTCCTCCCTTAGATATTAAAGCATTTTAATAAAAGTATTTATATTTTATAACAATTAATTTTGATTATAAAACCCTTGATTTTATTAGTTTTGCGTCAGGGGAGATACAAAAATAACAAATCATGCCTTTTTTTAATCATTTTATTACACAATAATCCATTAAAAAAATCAAGTTTTATTTTTCAA